>CAIYUV010000138.1 GCA_903929475.1 uncultured Spartobacteria bacterium | reverse complement strand
CGACGGGGCGGTTCACACTGAGCTGGATCGCGACATAGACGGCACCCCAGACTCCTTTTCCGAGAAATTGCTGAACACGGTAATCTCCGAGTTGAACTCCAACAAGTTGCTCCGGCTGATCGTGCGACTCCTCGTCTTGCGTCTCGGCATCAGCAACGACTTGCGGCTGCGAAACTGCAACATGCTCTTGAACCGCGACTGGCCGGGGAACTGGCGGCGGTGGTGGCACGGCCTGCACAACGGGAACTGGCTGCACCTGCGGAACGGCGACAGGCTGCACTGCGGCGGGAACTGGCTGCGGGACGGGGGTCGGCTGCGGAACGGCCTGCACGACGGGCGTTGGCCTCACGACGTGGGGAACCGCGACAGGCTGCGGTGCCGGCGCGACTTGTGGGACCGCCTGCACAGATGGCACGGCTCTCGCAGTTGCCTGCGGCACCGCTGTAACAGGACGCGCCTGCGGAACTGCCACAGGTTGCCGCGGCGCGAGCAATGCCTGCTGCGTCGCGGAGACGAGTTCACGCACAGCGTCTGCATTCACCGGCTTGGTGAGGATCGCGGCCCCGGCCATGTGTTCTGCATAGTCGCTGAGATCGTAACCGCTGATGAACGCAGCCCGCATCCTCGGATACAGTGCCCGCAACTCATCACGCAGCGTGATGCCGTCCGTCGGCTCCATCACCACGTCGGTGATCAGCAAATCCACACCGCCCAGCGTCAGTGCGTGCTCGTGGGCTTTTTGTGCATTCGCTGAAACACGCACATCGTGGCCTGGCATGGAGTTCACAGCAGTAATGAGCGCCTGAAGGACGCTCGAATCATCATCAACCAAAAGTATTCTCATCAGTGTTTATTCGGAAAGTGTGGTAGAGGCGGGGAACTTTTGATTCAGCGCCTTGGGCTCCGCTTGGGTGTCTTGAAGTTCGCCCCTGTAGTAAAGCCGGATGATGTAGCCGTAGTATTCGCGGGGTTCGCCGCGCCCGCCGCCCGTCGCTAAATCGTAGCTCACTTCGAGCGTCTCGGTGTCCCCATCGGCCCAGTCCGCAGGCGGGCTGCCCCAGCGATTGCTCACGTTCGCGCTCGTGCGAACGATGTCCTTGCCATTGAGCTTTTCAAAAAAAAGCACGAAGACCTTCACGTCGCGCACACTGATCGTCTCCCCGGCACGTGCGCGAATCGGCACCTCCAGCGTAAATTTTTTCGCAGTCCCGGCGGATGCCGCGTTTTCCATCCGCGACGCGCCAAGCGCGAGCGTCTTGCCATCGGGGATTGCGGCACCGGACTGAACCGGTGCCACGGCACGCGTCGTCTCGACGATGGCAGTATTTAATTTCCCCTGCGCTGCGGAGTAATAAACACCCGCCCGCTCGCCCATCGCAAGGATGCGCTTCCACTGCTCCGCGGCCTTGTCGGTGAGACTCATTTTTTCAAAAGTGTAGGCCTGCTCGGCGATGGGCAGCGGATCGCCCGGAGCGAGCGCGGCGGCTTCGCGAAATTTCACCAGCGCACCGGCGGTGTCACCACTGCCGCGCAGCAGCTTCCCCTGCTCCACGAGTTCGGAAAAACGCGGATCCACCTTCGGAGTCAGCGCACTGAGCGGGACCGGCGTGGGACGCAGCGGGTTCCCTCCCGGCACGTTTGTGATCGGCACCGCAATCGCGGGAGAGGGCTTCGGCTTTTCTGGAATCGCCGTCGGCGCTGTCTCGACGAGGGGCGCGGGTTTCACCGGAAAAGGCCGGGCACCATGCGCGGGAGCTGGCTCCGCAGATGCGCTGGCAAGCGGATCGCTGCTGGCATCAAATGGATCATCCGGTGGCGGCGACTCGGCGATCAGTTTCTTCACGTCGATTTTCTCCGGCGGCTTCCGCGTAGGCTCTTCCTGCGCCGCAGCGGGCGCGACGGGTTTCGCCTTGTGAAAAAAAGACCACGCCACCATCCCCAGTTGCACCACCGCGGCAATGCCAAGCACCGCCGCCGCTACGATGAACGTGCGGCCATACGACTGGCGGTTGTTGGGTGAGTGTTCCGGCATTTTGAAAAAGTGGGCGCGAGGCTAGGGGCACGCTGGTTGGCTGTCAAACGCACCCCGCAAACTTTGACCTCGGAGCCATGCTGGTGTAGAGCAACCACAGAATTCCGCAAATGAAACGCCTGTTCGTATTCACAACCATCGCACTTGCCGCAGCCGCCGCAGTCTGGGCCGCGATGCGCCCCCCGGCACCCGCAGCACCAAGCACCCAGCAAAAGCCGGAGGAAGTGAAGACCTGCTGCCAGCGCCCGCCCAGCCGCGCTTCGTTGCTCACGAAGTAACGCGCGCAAGGCACGTCACCCATTTCCCCCGGCGCGTGATGCTCTCGAAACGGCACCGCTGTTCCTTAAACGCCGCGATCACATCGTCCGCCTGCTCGCGCAAAATACCGCTCAAAATCAGCGCACCGCCGTGCTCGACAGCCGCCGTAATCTGCGGCGCAGCTTCGATGAGAATCGGCCCATACACATTCGCCAGAACCACCGGCCAGCGACGTGTGGGCTTCCACTTCAGCACATCAAAACGCTTCACGACCACTCCGCGCACGCCATTCGCCGCCGCGTTCTCTTTCGCGAGTCGCACCGCCGTCGCATCGAAATCCCCCGCCTCCACTTTCCTCGCGCCGAAATGCCGCGCCGCCAGCGCGAGAATCCCGCTGCCCGTGCCGATGTCGAGCGCGTCCCACTCCCTCCCGCGCAGCGACGCCGCCACATCCGCGAGAATGCGCAGACACGTCGCCGTCGTCGCGTGCTCCCCGGTGCCAAATGCGAGGCTCGCCGGAATCAGCAAACACGGCGCGCCGTCCTTCGCAGCGGCAGCGCGCTCTTTCTCCGTGCCCACCACTACGAGCTTCCCGCGCACACGCAGCGGCGGACGCGGCTCCGGTTCCAGGTCACGCTTCGTCAGCGCCCTCGCCGCGCGCACCGTCCCGCCAAATTCCTTCGTCAGCAAATCCGCCTCCGCCCGCGTGAGCTGATGCGCCTCCAGCCGCAGCGTCTTCAACCCCTTCAGCACAAAAATCACCAGCCGCTGCCCCAGCCAGCCGAGCCGTTCCTGCCATACATCCTCCCACTTCGCGGGTGAAAGTTTCCGCCAAACAAGTCGCGCGCCGCTGTCTTTTTTCCTGCTCATCGTCACACGCTACTTCCTTCGGAAAATCACGATGTGCTGCTGCGGCAGATCCTCCTTCGTCTCCACCCATTCCAGCTCCGGGTGCAGCGCCATTTCCTTTTTCACCTGCGCCTCCGTCATCTTGTGAACCGTTTTGATATTCACCTTCGGGTCCTCCCCGCGAAACTCGATGAACACCAGACGCCCGCCCTTTTTCAGCGCCGGGATCATCGCCCGCGTCATCTCGTAGGGAAAATCAAACTCGTGATACACATCCACCATCAGCATCAAATCGCAGCTCTCCGGCGCGAGCTTCGGGTCCTTCTCCGCGCCAAGCACTGGCTTCACATTCTCCACCCGCAGCATCTTCATTTTCTTCACCAGCAAATCGAGCATCTCCTGCTGGATGTCCACGCCATACACCACGCCCTTCTCCCCGATGATGCGCCCCATCCGACTCGCGTAATATCCAGTCCCGCACCCGATGTCCGCCACCGCGTCCCCCGGCTTCAAGCCCAGCGCGGCCACCGCCAGATCCGTGCGCTCCTCCTCCTCGCGCTCCGGTCTCTCCAGCCAGCCCGCAGCCTGATGCCCCATTACATGAGCAATCTCCCGCCCCATGAAAAACTTCCCAATCCCATTCCTGTCATGCTGCTCCCGCGTTTCGTAAAGCGGCTCCGGCGGCTTCGGAGCCTCGTCCGATTGAGCAAGTGCAGTGAGGAGAAAAAGGATCGCGAAGATGCGCATGAAGCCAGACTGCCCATGCATCCCGACGAGTGCAAGCGCAGGAGCAACAGCACGCCAAACCCGAAGGCCGCCATGCTCATCGAACAAACGGAGCGCGCCCCGTGAAGAGCGGGCGCTAAAAATGACAATCCTCTTCCGCCTCCTGGGATCTTCCCTGCGCTTTGCATGAACGCTTCTCCTTCTTCCGTGGACGCTCCCGCGCTTTGTAGGGACGTCCATGCGCTATCCATGGACACCCTTCCGCCTTTCATGGACATCCCTGCCAGCCACGGGGTCATCCCTCCGCTTTCGATGGACGCCCCCGCGCCAAATGGGGGCTTCCCCGCGCCGTCCATGGACGTCCCTGCGCGTTCCATGGACGTCCATGCGTGAAATGGGGGCCGCCCCATTCCTTCCATGGACGCCCCCGCAGCAAAAGGGGGCCACCCCGCACCGCTCATGGACGACCCCGCGCCAAATGGGGGCTTCCCCGCGCCGCGCATGGACGACCCCGCACGAAATGGGGGCGCCCCCGCAGCATCCATGGACGTCCATGGAAGAAATGGGGGCGCCCCCGCACCGTCCATGGACGACCCCGCAACGCGCAGGGAACACCCCGCAAGAAACGGGGAAACCCCTCCAACAGAGAAAACCGCCCCCGCAAGGAATGGGGCCGCCCCTTCCACAGAGAAGGACGCCATTTTTCCTGAGAGAAACGCCCTTCCGGCGTCCGGCACCCCTGCTCCACTGTCGGGCACTGTTTTTTAATTCTGCGGTGCGCTTGGCGCGGCGGGGTTTGGAGGACTTGGAGTCTATGGGGAAAGGGGCGGGAATTCGGCAACGAAGGCGGAGTGCCTGCTTTCGTGCCTGCTAGACTTGGTAAGTCACGGTATCCTTGTCGCCGATGCTGACGTGACCTGCTTTGCAAAGCATATCCAGCAGCCTGATGGCATCCATGTCGGTGGCGTCTTTGCCAAGCTGGGATTTCAGATGGCTCAGCAGGGTCTTCTTCTTTTTCGGACGATTAGTGACGTTCTTTCGCAGTCGCTCCAGAACGCGACTCAGGGGAGTCTCTATATCTGCGGGCTTCGCTTTTGGTGCGGCTGTCCCGACCTTGGGTGGACCAGAAAAAGTGAGCGTGGCGAAACTCCCGTGGCGGCGGGTGGAAATATGTCGGCTTCGCAGATGCTCAACCAGAGGGTCAAAGCCCGTGTCCTTCGAGATAATATGAATGTGGGCCTCAGGGTTACTGCTCACCGCCCGGCCCACGTAGTATGCGAGCGCAAAATCGAGAGCATTCTTTCCGGAAGACGTGAGGCGGATGAGTTGGACCGATGCCGCATGTTCCATCAGATTTTCCACCAGACCGGCATCGAGTTTTGTCTGCTTCGCCCCGAGTAGGATAGTAAAGCAGACCGCTTTCGTGCCGAGAATAGACGCATCAAACTCATGGACGTTTTCGAAGTCCACAAAGACATGGTTTAGACGCGGGGCGGCTTCGGTGGCGGCAGGCATAAAATCAATGGTGGTGAGTTTGGCGACGAGGGCGGAGAGGAAGTTGGACGTAGACGAAAAACCACGAATGTGCGGGGAAGACAAGGCGCGTTTGCTGCGCCTTAAGCGCCGGTTTTCGTTCCACCGTCCTTTTCTCGACAACCTTTCCGCCTGCGCGCAGTTTCAATTCATCATGCAAAACCTCTCCTCTCTCGACCGCCGCCGTTTTCTCACCCGTGCTGGAATGAGCCTCGCGCTTTTTGCGGTGCCGGGGGCTTTTGCCGAGCAACTTATCCGCACTCCCGCGCAGACGGAGGGGCCGTTTTACCCGGACCATCTGCCGCTCGATACGGATAACGATCTCATCGTCATCAATGACGCGATCACTCCCGCAGTCGGCGAGATTACTTACATGAGCGGGCGCATTCTCGATGCGAACGGCGACCCGGTGCGCAATGCACTCGTGGAAATCTGGCAGTGCGACAACGGCGGTGCCTACCTGCATTCGCACACAGGCAATGCGGAGAAGCGGGACAGGAATTTCCAGGGCTTCGGGCGTTTCCTCACGGGCAGCACAGGCGAGTATCTTTTCCGCACGATCAAGCCGGTGTCGTATCCGGGACGGACGCCGCACATTCACTACAAGGTGAAGGCGAAGGGCAAAGATTTGCTGACGACGCAGTGCTACATCAAAGGCCATCCCGGCAACGAAAAGGACGGCATCTGGCGCAGCGTGCGCGATGAGAAGTTGCGCGACGCAATCACGGTGGATTTCGCCCCACTCAAAGGCGCGAAGGCGGGCGAACTCGCGGCGCGTTTCGACATCGTGCTCGGTGTGACGCCGGAGAGCTGACACGCGCACGTCACACTTTCCGTCTTTCCCCGCGCGCGGTGCGTCGCTTTTGTGCGCGGCGTGCAAACTATCGTCATCGGTCACAAGAATCCCGACATGGATTCCATCTGCGCAGCGCTCGGCTACGCGGAATTCAAACGCCTGTCCGGCTGCAAGGATGTCGTCGCCGCGCGCTGCGGCTCGACGAATGCGCGCATTGATTTCGTGCTTCGTAAATTTGGCGTGGAGCCGCTCGTGCTCATCAACGACCTCTCCCCGCGCGTCCACGATGTGATGCAGCCGAATGTCGTCAGCGTCCACGCCGACACCGCCATCTACGACGCCATTCAACTCATCGAAGGTCGGCGACTGCGCGGACTGCCCGTGGTGGACGATCACAATCGCTGCCTCGGTCTGCTGAACGCATTCAAAATCACGCATCATCTTTTCCCCTCGCGCGAAGAAACCACCGCAGCGCGCATCGTCACCGCATCGCTCGCCGATGTCGCGCGCACGCTCGGCGCCCAGCTCGTCTGCGGGGAACTCGGCAACGAAGAGGAGCAGTTGTTTCTCGTCGTCGCCGCGATGCAACGCGGGACGTTCGCCACGCGCCTCGAAAAATACACCGCCGAGAAAAGGCATCTCGTGATCTTCGTCGGCGACCGTCCGCGCACGCAGTTGCTCGCCATTCAAAATAGGGCGCGGGCTGTCGTCGTGACCGGCGGACAGCCCATCGGGGCCGATGTGGAAATTGCCGCCCGCGAGGCTGGCGTCACGCTTCTCTCGGTGCCGGGCGATACGGCAACGAGCGTGCTCATGGCACGTGGGGCTACGCGCGCGGGCCGCATGTTGGAAACGGACTTCCTCGCCTTTCAACACGACGCACGACTCGACGAAGCAAAGCATCGTGCCGCTGACAGCAGCGCGTTCATTTTTCCCGTGCTGGATGACCACGGCGCGCTTTGCGGCATTCTTTCAAAGTCGGACTTCATCAAGGACATCCCGCGCCAGCTCATCCTCGTGGATCACAACGAACTCGATCAGGCCGTGCGTGGTGCCGATCAAGTTCCCATCATAGAAATCCTCGACCACCACCGCCTCGGTGGAATCACCAGCGCGACGCCCGTGCTTTTTTGGAACAACCCCGTCGGCAGCACCTCGACCATCGTCGCGCTCAGCTTTCAGCAACACGGCATCGCCATCCCGCCGCGCATTGCGGGACTCCTGCTCGCCGGGCTCATCAGCGACACGCTCAATCTCAACTCGCCCACCACCACGCAGACCGATCGCACTTTGCGCGAAACACTCGCACGCATCGCCGGCGTGGACGCAGATACTTTCGCGCAGGAACTCTTCAGCGTCGGCAGTCCGCTGCTCACGCTCACTCCGCAACAGGCCATCACCGCCGACTCGAAGCCATATACCGAGGACGGTCACCGTTTTCTCGTCGCGCAAATCGAGGAACTCACCCTGGCGAATTTCCCCGCACGCAGCGAAGCACTGCTCGCCGCTCTCGAAGCCCAGCGTGCCGCCGAGAAAGTGCTCTTCACCGCGTTGCTCATCACGGACATCACCACGCAAAGCTCGCTGCTCCTCGCGAGTGGAGACGACCGTTTCCTTTCAAGAATCCAGCACCCGAGAATTGCGCCGAACCTCTGGCAGCTCGATGGAATCGTCTCCCGCAAAAAACAACTGCTCCCCTATCTCATCGAGTGCCTCGGGAAAATGTCGCCGGGCTAAGTCTGTTCAAGCGAGCAGCGCCTTCACGACGTGGCCGGAGACGTCGGTGAGGCGGTAGTCGCGACCTCCGTGGCGGAAAGTGAGCTTTTCGTGATCGAAGCCGAGCAGATGCAGAATCGTCGCATGGAAATCATGCACGTGAACACCATTCTCAACGACATGTTCACCGTATTCGTCCGTCTTGCCGTAGGCGATGCCGCCTTTCACGCCAGCGCCTGCGAGCCACGAAGAATACGCACCGGCCTGATGAGTGCGGCCCTTTGTTCCATCCACATTCGGCGTGCGGCCAAACTCTGTCGTCCACACGACCAGCGTATCCTCAAGCATCCCGCGTGATTTCAAATCGCGCAGCAAACCGGCGATGGGGCGATCTACGTTTTTCGCGAGCGGCCCGTGCGTGGCCATGTCTCCATGCGCGTCCCAGTTGTCGTGCGAGCCGACGTCAATCAACTCGATGAAACGCACTCCGCGCTCGGCGAGACGACGCGCGACGAGGCACTGCCACGCGAAGCCTTTGGTGGAGCCGCGTTCGAGGCCGTAGAGTTCGAGAGTGGCGTCGGTTTCATGGCTCAAATCGAGAACGTCCGGCATCGTCATTTGCATTCCCGCTGCGGTCTCGAATGACTTGAGCCGCGCGACGAGCGCAGGGTCGGCGGGATGCTTTTGCTGGTGCTTGCGATTGAAGCGGTCGAGCAAACCAAGTTCCAGCCCCTGCACTTCAGCCGACGGCGAACGGCGAACGAGATTCGGAATCGGCTCTGCGCCCGCAAGCACACGCGTGCCCGCGTGAATGCCCGGGAGAAAGTCGGAACTGAAAACCTGCGTTCCTGCGTAGGGCAATTCCGGCGCGAGCACGACAAACGAAGGAAGATTTCGATTTTCCGTGCCCAAACCGTAGCTCACCCACGAGCCCATGCTTGGCCGCGCAAAAGTGACCGAGCCGGTGTGAATGCCGAGCGTGGCTTGAAAGTGATCGTTGTGGTCGCCGCGCATCGAGCGCACGAGGCAGATGTCGTCCATGCACTCGCGTATGTTCGGAAAAAGATCGCTGACCTCCGTGCCGCACGTCCCGCCGGGCTTGAAATCCCAAAGCGGCGGCAAGTAGAGAGACGCGCCCGGTTTATCCGAAGTAGGCTTGCCACCATCGGCTTTCAGCTTCGGCTTTGGATCGAATGAATCCATGTGCGACACGCCGCCCGTCATGTAGAGAAAGATCACCCGCTTCGCCTTCCCCGGAAAGTGCGCGCCCTGCGGAGCGAGCGCGCCGCCATCCTCCGCGAGCAACTGATTCAAGATGCCGGGAAACAGCATCGAGCCCGCAACCAGCGAGCGAACCATCTGTCGGCGTGTGCAGCAGGGTTGATTCATATTTTCAGACAATCTGACAAAGAGGCTTCATTCGATAAAAACAATCTCGTTTGTTCCGATGAGAACACGGCAATAACTCGCAAGGGCGGCTTCATCAGGCTGCTCGCCGGTCGGCTTTAATGCGTCTTGCAATTGCGTGAGGTATTCCTGCGCAGCTTTGATTTCATCGGGCTCGGCGGGCCGTCCGAGCGCAAGTTCGCTGGCGTAGGACAGTCGTGCGCTTTCATCTGCAAATTCCCGCGTCACGCGCTTCGCCAGCTCCAGCGACTGTTCGTGCGCGAACTGCGCATTCATCATCCAAAGAGCCTGGAGCGGTGTTTGACTGACGGGGCGCACAGCCGTGGTCGCGTTCGTATCCGGGCCGTCGAATGTGGACAGGAACGGATGTTTCCGAATGCGCTGTTGCATGAGATAGACGCTCCGTTTGTTCGTTGGGTAATCGCCAAAGAATTGTTTGTGCTGCGTGTATTTCCACTCGCTCTCGCGCGGAAATGGATGCTGGCCGCCAGGCGACCAGTCGAGCGTGCCGGAGACGGCGAGGATGGTGTCGCGCAGTTCCTCGGCGCTCATGCGGCGGCGGTTGAAATGCGTGAGCAAATCATTGTTCGCGTCCTTCGTTTTGTAGTCGGGATTTTCATCCGACGACATTCGATAGGCGCGCGAAAGCATAATAGTGCGATGCATCGCCTTTACCGACCAGCCGCACTCAACAAAGCGCTTCGCCAGCCAGTCGAGTAACTCGGGATGCGTGGGGCGCTCGCCGCGCGCGCCGAAATCGTTCGGCGTTTTCACCAGCCCGCGACCAAAGTGATATTGCCAAATGCGATTCACCATCACGCGCGCAGTGAGCGGATTCTCCGATGCTGAAAGCCAGTCCGCGAGTTCGCGACGTCCGCTTCCCTTTTCCTCCGGCGGCAGCGTCTGCCCGCCGAGCACGGTCAGAAAACCACGCGGAACCTCCCCGCCCGGCGAACGTGGATCGCCTTTGCGATGGAGACGCGCGTTCTTCACACGATCACTCTCCATCACCGCGTAAGCCTTTGGATACGCGTCCGCATTTTTCACCAGCTCCGCCTGTCGCGCGACCGCCGCCTCCTGCTCGCGCTTTGCATCCCTCGATGTGCGCATTGGCTTGTCGGAGACGGGCTGCGATTCGTCGGGAGTGTTTTCCTGCGTTTTCAACGAAGGCAGTGGTCGGAATTTCTCCATCGCGATTTTTTCGCCACGTTCCAGCCGCTTTTTTTCCTCCTTCAGTTTTTCAACTTTCTCATCGAGTTGGGCGAGTTCATTGGCCTCGGCTATGCGCTTTGCCGCCTCGGCGTGGTCGGCGATGAGCGGGGTGAAGTCCTTGGTGTGGTTGTAAATTTCCGTGCCAGGAAAAGCGAAGCGCGAACTCTCAAAGATGCCGTAAAGCGCGTAGTAGTCGCGCGTCGGCACGGGGTCGAATTTGTGATCGTGGCAGCGCGCGCAGCCGAGCGAAAGACCCATCACGGTCTTGCCCATGTTATCAATGAGGTCTTCGAGCGTGAGGTGGAAATCGTAGTTCCGTGAACCGAAGCGCCGCGCGGTGGCGAGATATCCGGTGGCTACGATCTTTTGAAAATGATCCTCGTCATTAACCGATGGCAAAAGGTCGCCTGCGATTTGCTCGCGGAGGAACTGATCGTAGGGTTTGTCCGTGTTGAAAGACTCAATGACGTAGTTGCGATAGCGATACGCCGACGGCACCGGGTAGTCGGAATTGCACCCCGAGGTATCCGCGTAACGAACCACATCGAGCCAATGCCGACCCCATTGTTCACCGTAGTGCGGCGAAGCCAGCAGTCTATCCACCACCTTCGCAAAAGCCTGCTCCGAGGTGTCAGCGAGAAATGCGTGCATCTCCCCGGGCGTCGGGGGTAGGCCCGTGAGATCGTAGGTCGCACGGCGTAAAAGCACGCGCCTGTCCGCATCAGCACTCGGTGCCAGACCGCTCTCCTCCATCTTCGCGAGAAGAAAACGATCAATCTCCCCGCGCGCCCAAATCGTGTTCTTCACAACAGGCACCTGTGATTCTCTTACGGGCTGAAACGACCAGAACTTTCGCGCCTCGTTCATCTTCGCGTCGGTTGCCACATCTGTTTTAGTCACAGATTTTGTCTCACGCGGATCGGGCAACCCCGTTCGCACCCATTCCTCAAAATCCTTCACCTGTTCCGGCGTGAGCCTGTGCTTCGGGGGCATTTGTAGGTCTTCATTCGTGTAGCGAATCGCTTCAATAATCAGACTCTTCTCTGGATCCCCGGGCGTGGCCGCAGCGCCAGATATGCCGCCTTTCAAAATGTCGCTTCGCGAATCGAGCAACAGTCCCGCCTTCACTTTCTCAGCATCAGTGCTGTGACACTTCGAGCAATGCTCGATCAATACCGGACGTATCTTCTTTTCAAAAAAATCGAACCGCTCTGTAGACTCCGTAGCAAGCGCAACCCCGACCGACAGCGTAATGCCGAGTGCAATTTGCAGGATACGTTCGTGTTTCATGCGTTAGGTGCGAACATAAGGACTGGAGACTTTCTGCCGCATTAAAGCAAGACCCCTAGCCGCATTCCAGCTTTGGTGAAATATGCGCCAGCACTAAGTAATTAACTGAGGGGGCATCACTGTCATCCCCGTGTGCATTGAACCTATTTATCGGCAGCAGGCTCTGATTTTTTTTCACTCTCCAATTTCGCCGCCTCCAATTTCGCTTCTTGTTTTTTGGCCGCTTTCTGTTTTTTGCCGCCACCCTTTTTGTGCTTTTTACTAACGTGCTCTTTGTCTGCCTTGCCAGCCTTGTCTGATTTTTTACTGCTCGGCCACATTGCCCATGCGACGAGAATGAGGACAAAAAGAGCGCCGACAATAACGATGAGGCGTGTGTTGGCAATGGCCGCGCGCCGATTGGTGGTTAACTTCATATAGTTGGGTTAAGTCAATTAAGCTTTAAACACAATCCTGCGGAAAGTGGAATCGCTAAGGTATGACTCTTCCGTCACACGTAAAATGCCACTGCGTGCGTCTGAAGCAAGCGCGCAGAATTTCACCCATGCTCCAAAGAGCTTGTATTTTTCAGCCTCCCGGCGATTTTCGCCGCCCAATTTCCATGGCCAAGAAAAGTATTCGCGACATCTCACTATCCGGTAAACGCTGCTTCGTGCGCGTAGATTTCAACGTCCCGCTCGACGAAAAAGACGGGCAGATGGTCATCACCGACGACACGCGTATCAAAGAAACGCTTCCCACGCTGAAGTTCCTCATCGAGGCAGGAGCACGAGTCATCCTCGCCTCGCATCTCGGTCGCCCAAAAGGACAGCGCGATCCGAAGCAATCACTCCGCCCCATCGCCGCGCGCCTCAGCGAAATGATCAAGCGTCCCGTGGATTTTGCGGACGACTGCATCGGCGATGCCGCGAAAGCCAAGGCGATGGCATTGCAGGACGGCGGCGTTCTTGTTCTCGAAAATGTTCGCTTTCACGCAGGTGAAGAAAAGAACGACCCGGAACTGGCGCGGCAGATGGCAGACCTCGCCGAGATCTACGTGAACGACGCTTTTGGCTCCGCTCACCGCGCGCATAGTTCGACGGCGGGCGTCGCTGCCTATCTCCCCGCAGTCAGCGGACTGCTGATGGAAAAAGAACTCACCTATTTGCATGATGAACTCGAAAATCCCGAGCGCCCGTTCGTGGTGATTCTCGGCGGCGCGAAGGTGAACGACAAAATCGAGGTCATCAATCGTCTTCTCGAAAAAGCCGATACCATCATCATCGGCGGCGGTATGGCATACACATTCCGCAAACTGGTGCAGGGCATCGCCATCGGCAAAAGCCTCTACAAGCCCGAGTGGGAACCTATCGCGCAAGCGGCCATCGAAAAAGCAAAGGCGCGTGGTGTGAAACTGCTCATCCCCGTGGATGCGATGGTCACGGATGCGTTCGACTTTGACGCGAAGAAACTCGGTAACATGAAACTCGCAGCCGAAGGACAGGACATCGATCCCGAGTGGGAAGGCGTGGACATCGGGCCCGCAAGCGTGAAGCTTTTTGCCGACGAAATCGCGAAAGCGAAAACAGTGATTTGGAACGGGCCGATGGGCGTCTTTGAAATCAAAGAAGCCGCGAAGGGCACGTTCGCCATTGCGGAAGCCATCGCGGCCAACCAGCGCGCGAAAACGATCATCGGCGGTGGCGACAGCGTGAAGGCCGTGAAAAAGGCCGGCGTCGCGGACAAGGTGACTTTCATCAGCACCGGTGGAGGCGCAAGCCTCGAACTGCTCGAAGGCAAAACGCTCCCCGGCGTCGCCGCGCTCAACAACAAATAACCAAACCACACATTTCAATGCGCAAAAAAATCATAGCGGCCAACTGGAAGATGAACATGACGCTCGGCGAGTCCGAGGCGTTCTTTGAAACATTCCTTCTCGAACTCGGAGAAGACCGAAAAGTGGAGGTGGTCGTCGTGCCTCCTTTCACCGCACTGGCGAAAGTCGGCGAAATTTTACGCGACGTGCAGACCGTGAAACTCGGCGCACAAAACATGCACTGGGAAAAATCCGGCGCATTCACCGGCGAGATTTGCGCAGGCATGCTGCGCGAATTGTTCGTCCACTACGTCGTGCTTGGACACAGCGAGCGCCGCACGCTTTTCGGTGAAAGCGACGAGATCGTGAATAAGAAGACGCTGGCCGCACTCGCGAATTCGCTGCGCCCAATCGTGTGCATCGGAGAAACGCTCGCCGAGCGCGATGGCAACCAGGTCGAGGCCGTGCTCGAAAAACAAATTCGCGGCAGCCTCGCGGGACTGACAGCTGATCAACTCGAAGAGACAGTGATCGCCTACGAACCCGTCTGGGCCATCGGCACAGGCCGCACTGCCACGCCGGAACAGGCGCAGGCTGCGCACGCTTTCATCCGCAAAATGCTGGCCCAGTTGTGGAATGCAGATGCCGCTGCGAAGGTTCGTATTCAATACGGCGGCAGCGTGAAGCCATCGAACACGGCATCGCTCATGTCCCAACCGGACATTGACGGCGCACTCGTCGGCGGCGCGAGCCTCGACCCGCGCGGCTTTGCCGAGATCGTGCAAGAGACGCGGAAGCTGCTCGCTTAAAACACCGCTACCCGAGCTTGCCGTGCAATAGCTCGCGGAGCTTTTGCTGAAGCGGCTCGCCGGGCAAGCGCTCGATGACTTCGTTCAAAAAACCGAACGTCACGAGCTGATGCGCGAGCCGCAGCGGAATGCCGCGCGACTGGAGGTAAAAGATTTCCTCCATATCCACCTGACCGCTCGTAGCGCCGTGCGTGCAGCGCACGTCGTCAGCCTCGATTTCCAGCCCCGGCGCACTGTTCGCTTCGGCTTCGTCGGACAGTAAAAGATTGCGGACTTTTTGGTAGGCGTCCGTCTTGTGCGCGCCTTCATCCACACGGATGAGGCCGGTGAAAATCGTGCGCGCCTTGTCGTTCAGTGAATTCTTGTAGAGCAAGTCGCTCGACGTGTTCGGCGCCTCGTGAATTTGCAAAGTGCGCTGGTCAAAAATCTGGTCGTCCTCCGCAGCCGAGACGCTGAGCATATCGCTGCGTCCACCGGGACCGCGCAGGCGCGAAACAGCCTCGTCGCGCACACGCGATCCGCCGAGATTGAGCCGCAAGGCAAGCGCGCTGGCGTCGCGCGCGACCGTCGTGTTGTTGAGATGAAACGCGAGCGTCTTGCGGTTCCAATCCTGCACAGCGACGTAGGTGACACGCGCGCCGTTGCCGACAACGATGTCATTCACACCGCACGCAAACCCCGCATCATCACCCGCCGACTGAAAGTAATCCACGAGCGTCACCTTCGCATTTTCCTCTGCGATGATGAGCGTGTGGGGAAAGACGCTGGCTCCTTCGCCACTCAGCCAGTGAAACGTTTCAACCGGCAGCGCGATCTCCACGCCGCGCGGCACGTAAAGAAAAGTGCCCGCCTTCACCTGCGACTCATGCAGCGCCGCAAACTTCGCGGAACCAAGCACGCCGCTTTCACGCATGAAATGTTTCTCAATCAATTCCGCCTGCTCCGCGATGGCCTGCTCCATCGGCAGCCACAGCACGCCTTTCGCGCGCAGCGTGTCGTTGTAAATGTCGCGCGCCAGCAGACAGTCGTTCGCAAAAACCATCCGTCCGCTCGTCTCAACGATGCCGATGGACTTTTTCAAAAGCGCGGCCCTGTCGCCATCATCAACCACCTCGGCACGCGTGTATGGCGCGATGCTCAGCGATTTCACGTCGGCGAAACGCCACGTCTCGTCCGTGCGGGCGGGCATCGGGAGCGACACGAATTTTTCCCACGCCGCGCGCTGGCGCGCGCGAAAGGCCTCCGGATGCGATGCAAAGTCAGGGCCAGTGGTCATCAGTGAGTCGTTCTCTTCGCTTACGGTCTCTATAGGTGCTTCGATGGTTGCGTTCATCAGCCGACGCTCCCTTCCATTTCCAGATCGATCAGACGCTTCAACTCGACGCTATATTCCATCGGAAACTGGCGGACGAGATCGTTGACGAAGCCGTTCACGGAAAGACTCATCGCCTGTGCCTCGGTGAGACCACGCTGCTGCATGTAGAAAATCTGTTCGGCGGAAATTTGCGAGACGCTCGCTTCGTGCTGCGAAGAGTTGCCGGTGCCGCGCACGGTGATTGCGGGATACGTGTCGGTGCGGGCGGTGGAGTTGATGAGCAACGCGTCGCACTCAGTGTTGTTTTTGCAGCCCTTGAGGTGTTTCGGAATATGGACGAGTCCGCGATAGGTCGCGCGACCTGTGCCCACGCTGATGCTTTTGCTGACGATGTTTGATGTCGTCTCGTCCGCTGCGTGAATCATCTTCGCACCGGTGTCTTGATGCTGGCCGTCGCTCGCGAGCGCGATGGAGATCACTTCGCCACGCGCTTTGCGACCTTTCAAAACAACGCCGGGATATTTCATCGTGAGACGCGACCCGATGTTGCAATCAATCCACTTCACCTCCGCCTCTTCGTGGGCGATGGCGCGCTTGGTCACGAGGTTGAAAACGTTCGCCGACCAGTTTTGCACGGTCACGTATTGAAGCTTCGCACCTTTCATCGCCACCAACTCGACAACCGCCGAGTGCAGCGTTGCAGTTTCAAATTTCGGCGCGGTGCAGCCTTCCATATACATCACCTCACTGCCTTCGTCGGCGATGATGAGCGTGCGCTCGAACTGCCCGAAATTTTCCGCGTTGATGCGGAAATACGCCTGCAACGGATGCTTCACCTTCACGCCCGGCGGCACGTAGATGAATGAGCCACCACTGAACACAGCGCTGTTGAGCGCGCTGAATTTGTTGTCGCCGGTCGGGATAACTTTGCCGAACCACTTGCGAAAAATCTCCGAATGCTCCTTCAATCCCTCGGTGCTGCCGACAAAGATGACGCCCTGATCGCCGAGCGCCTTCTTCATGTTGGAATAGACAGCCTCGGAGTCGAACTGCGCCTCCACACCAGCGAGGAATTTTCGTTCCTGCTCCGGGATGCCGAGTCGCTCGAATGTCTTTTTTACATCGTCGGGCACTTCTTCCCACGAACGCGTGGGCTTTTGTCCGTTGGCCAGATAATAGCGGATGTTTTGGAAGATGATGTTTTCCAAATCGTGCGACGCCCAGTGCGTCGGCATCGGCTTGGAAAAGAAAACGTCGAGCGCCTTGTGGCGGAATTCGCGAATCCAATCCGGTTCGTTTTTTACGTCGGAGATGTAGTCCACCGTCGCGTGCGAGAGACCGGTGCCGGCGTCGAACGTGTGCTGCTCCGGGTAGGAGAAATTGCCCGCCGTGCGATCAATATCAATCTGCTTGGCCTGGTCGGTTGCTTCGAGAAGTTCGGTGCTCATTTTGTCTCCTTGTGTGTTTAGGCGCTCACTGCCTGGGCGATGTCATCCTTGATCCAGTCGTAGCCCTTTGCTTCGAGTTCGAGCGCGAGTTCCTTGCCGCCGGTGTGTTCGATGCGACCACCGACGAGCACGTGCACGACATCGGGCACGATGTAGTCGAGCAATCGCTGATAGTGGGTGATGACTAGAAAGCCGCGCTCCGGGCCGCGCATCGCGTTCACGCCATGCGAGACAATCTTCAGTGCGTCAATGTCGAGACCGCTGTCTGTCTCATCGAGGATGGCATACCTCGGCTCCAGCATGAGCATTTGCAGGATTTCGTTCCTCTTTTTCTCGCCGCCGGAGAATCCGTCATTCACCGAGCGTGCGGTAAATTTCCGATCCATTTCGAGCATGTCCATTTTCTCGTAGAGACGCGCGTAGTAATCGGTGGCCTCAAGCTCCTCGCCTTCGGGAAGACGGGCTTGGAGAGCTGCGCGGAGGAAGTTGGCATTCGAGACGCCGGGGATTTCCATCGGGTATTGGAAGGCGAGAAAGAGTCCCGCGCGCGAACGCACGTCGGGCTCCATGCCGAGAATGTTCACTCCATCAAGCAGCACTTCGCCCTCGGTCACTTCGTAATCGGGATGTCCGCCGAGAACTTTGCTCAGCGTGCTTTTGCCCGAGCCGTTCGGTCCCATGATGGCGTGGACTTTCCCCGCTTCGACAGTGAGATCGAGGCCGCGCAGGATTTCGGTTCCATTGGCGGCGATACGGGCGTGTAGATTTCGGATTTCGAGACTCATTTTGATTTCAGATTTCGGGCTTCGGATTTCAGATTTTTCTTTTTTGCGCACTTCGGGCATTCGCCACGAAAGGCGACTTGATGATGCGAGATGGTGATGTTTTCCGGCACCTCCCACACATCCTGCGGGCGCTTGCGCGCACGGAGCGGGAGGTCGGAAACTTCACCGCAACTGTCGCAAAAGAAATGGGCGTGGTCTTCGAGGTTCGGGCAGTAACGCGAGGGGCCGCGCTCGTGGGTGACGATCTTCACAAGGCCGCAATCGGTGAGTGTTTCGAGACAGTTATACACCGTAGCCAGCGAAATATTGGGCACCTGTCCGCGCACTTTGGTGAAGACCTCGACGGCTGTCGGGTGGTTGCGCTCGCCCATGAGCACGTCATAGACGGCACGGCGCTGGCCGGTCATCCGCAGACCGTGTCCGTGGATGGTGTCGTCGGGAGAATGTTGATGTTGAGCGAGCGTCGCCATGGCCATGCACTTACGGGCGGAAGAGATCCCTTATCAAGAACAATTCCTATTTAAGTTAGTGCAGACGCATCGGCATTGCGGCGCACGCCAGCGGATGCGAGAATGCTCCCGTGTTTCACCGTATTTTGTTCATCGTCATTGCTGTCGCCCTAGCTAGAGCACCGCTTCACGCTGCCGAAACTCAGAAACCATCGGGCAAGCCAAATATCCTCCTCATCCTCACCGACGACATGGGATGGGCCGATCCCGGTTCCTTTGGAAACAAGGAGATGCCAACGCCAAACATTGATCGTCTCGCGAAGGAAGGCACGCGGTTCACCCAGTTTTATGTGGCATCGCCGATTTGCTCCCCTTCCCGCACGGCCTTCATGACCGGCTCCTATCCCGCACGCTGGCGCATCAACGACTATCTCCACGAACGTGCCGCAAACAAAGCCCACGAATGCGCAAACTGGCTCGACCCAAAAGCGCCCACGCTCGCACGCACATTGCGTGATGCTGGCTACGCGACGGCGCACTTTGGAAAATGGCACATGGGCGGCGGACGCGACGTTGATGACGCGCCGTGGCCGAAGGAATACGGCTTCGACGAACATCACGTGAACATCGAGGGTTGCGGCCCGCGCATGGAGAGTTGGGGCAGTGCGGTGCCCGAGTTGCTCGAAGGAAAAATGCTCGCGCGTTATGACTTCACCGGATTCTGGGCGGACAAAACGATGGACTTCATCCGCCGCCACAAGAGCGGCCCGTTTTTCGTCGAGCTGTGCCCTCAGGATGTCCACACGCCGCACGTTCCCGACCCGAAGGAACTGCCCCATGTCGCCGATACACCACAGCCCCATCACAACTTCAACGCCGTGCTGCGCCGCTACGATTCCGAGATCGGGCGCGTCCTCGATTTTCTGAAAGCCGAGGGGCTGGAGAAGAATACCATCGTCGTCTTTTCGAGCGACAACGGCCCGGAGCCCTCCTTCCAGCGTCAGCGCACGGGCGGATTGCGCGGTATGAAATGGAGCCTCTACGAAGGCGGCATCCGCGAACCGCTTTTAGTCCGCTGGCCGGGACACATCCCTGCAGGCAAGACCGACACCGAGAGCGTGCTGGCAGCTATGGATCTCTTCCCAACGCTCTGCGCACTTGCAGGAGTTGCTTTTCCAAATGACGCAAACGCCGACGGCATTGACGGCAGCGCCACATTTCTCGGCACACCGCGTCAACGCACCGAGCCATTGCTGTGGGAATACGGACGCCAGCCCGACTACCGCTATCCACGCGAACCCGAAGCGCGCAGCCCCAACCTCGCCATCCGCGAAGGCCGTTGGAAACTGCTCATCAACGCCGATGGAACAAATGCAGAACTCTACGACCTCTCTGCCGATCCCAACGAAGCCAGTAATCTCGCGCTTCAACAAGCTGAGCTAGTCACCCGCCTCAGCGCGGCAGTGCTGAAATGGAGAAAGTCCCTGCCCTAAAAGCCAAGCCCCCGCTTTTTCATGCGCAACATCGCAGGCGGCGAACCTCTTCCCTTTTTCGCGCGTCCGGCTAGGCTCCTCGCTCCACAACGTGTCCGAAAACGCTGAACCAACAACGCCGAAGCTGACAAAACCCGCCGCGCCAGCAGCCGTGCGCCCACGCCGCAAACGCGGATTTTTCGCGAAGCTCAGACTGCTATTCCTTTGGCTCTTGCTGCTCGTTTGCATCGCAATACAGGCACCCGTTTTCCCGTGGGTCGTTCGCGCAGTCGTCCACATTGAGGCATGGCGAAAAGGCTCGGAGATCAGTATCGGCAGCATCGAGGGAAGTATTTTTGATCCCGTCGTTTTGCGCGACGCAGTCTTCACCTACCACTCCGAGACAGGCGCAACGACACGTCTCGAAGTGCGCCGGGTTCGTGCGTCATTCGCGTGGAGCAATGTCTTTCCAGAACCCGTCAGCAACTGGGTGCGCAGCGCAGCGAATGCCGTCGGCCTCGCCACCATCGGTCGCAACAACGTGTGGTGGCAGCGCCTCGAACTCGATGGCGTCAACGCCAAACTCACCCTACCCGCATCGCAGGGCAACGAACCCGCCGCCGCCCGTCGCTGGCTGCGTTCGCAGTTCGGAGAAGGCTGGCTCCACGCACCGCTCTACCTCTCCGTGCGCGACGCGGAATTCGTCATCGAACGCGGCGGCGATTTCCTTCACGCAGCGGGACTCCGCTTTTCGCTCAGCGAAATCGAGCCCGGCACCGCGCACGCCTCGCAGCTCTATTGGAAGTTCGGTGGCCACACGAAAAATTTCCGCGACATCCGCGCATACTCCTCGCTGGAAAAATCGCGCGCCAGCATCGCGGGCTGCATCCTCGCGCCGGATGTGCGCATCGAAAATTTCTCCGTCAACCTGAGCGACCTTGCCAAGGGACACCTTACGCTCGCGACACAACTCGCTGCGTTCGGCGGAACCATCAAGGCCGAGGCGGAAACCGCACCACGCGGACGCGACCTGCACTTCGATGCCGACGGAACTTTTGAAAACATCAACGTCGGCGGGCTCGCCACTTTTCTCGGTCTCAGCGAAGCCGCCGGTGGATTGGTCAAAAGCGGAAACTTCATCTATCGCGGAACGCCCCGCGATCCTACACACGCGGAGGCCCGGCTGAATTTGGAGGCGGGTAATTTCCAATGGGAAACACGCCAGTGGGATTCGCTCACGCTGCGCCTCTCCCTCCTCGACCAGCGCCTGCAAATCCCCGAACTGAAACTTCGACAGGGCGTGAATCAACTCAGCCTCAACGGCAGCATGGCGCTGCCCAATCCTCGCACCTCGTGGTGGCAGCGGCAGTTCGATTTCAAAGTGGACGCCGACATTCACAACCTCACCGACCTCTCCGCGCTCCTGCTTCCCGATTTCAAATTCGCCGCCGGCCAGCTTTTCATTCGCGGCTCCGTTAGCGGCTCCGGCGCAGACGCCCCGGCAATCCCGACTTTCGACGGACAGCTCATCTTCAGCGGCAGTAGCCTCAAATGGCGCACCGCACCGCTCGACGTGCTCAACGCCGCAATCGTCCTGCGCGGCCACGAACTGCAAATCATCAACGCCCAGCTCCTCCACGGCGACGACTTCCTGCGCGGCGTGGGCCGCATCAGCCTCTCCGGCGACGGCGGCTACGAGGGCATCATCCGCACCTCCGTCCGCGACCTCGCCATTTACCAGCCCCTCCTCGCGCCACCCGTGCTCCCCGTCCCGCTCGCCGGGCGCGCCGTCATTGACTGGCGCGGCAACGGACTCGGCAAAAAACACGAAGGCACATTCACCGCGCAGTTGGAAAAATTCCGCACCCTCGGCAGCGCCGGCCTGCAAGCCACGCACCCGCTCGATGCCAACTTCTCCGGCAGCTATGCAGGCGAGCAGATGCAGTTTGAAAAATTCGAACTGAGCGAGGATGGCACCGCACTCAGCGCCGCCGTCGCCATCGGCCCCAGCGCCGTCAATCTCCGCAACGTCCGCGTCCAGCACAAAGGCCAGCCCTGGCTCCAGGGCGACGCACTCCTTCCTCTCGACCTGTGGCAACGCTGGCCCGACGTGGACTTCTCCCACCTCCTCAACGACGACACCGTCGCCCGCGTGAACCTCACCGCCACCAACCTCGGCCTCCGCGAAACCTCCCTCCTCACCGGCATCGAATGGCCGCTCGCCGGCACCCTCAACGGCACACTCACCGCCGACGGCCCGCTCAAATCCCTCAAACTCGGCGGCGCACTCACCCTCGCCAAAGGCGCGCTCCCGCTGAACTGGCACGGCACCACCATCACCGACGTCAACAGCACCTTCACCCTCGAAGACTCCACCATCACACTCACCAAAGCCAGTGGCCGCCACCCCACCGGAGCATTCACCGCCGAGGGAAAACTGGACCTCACCAACGCCCGCAAACCCCTCCTCGAAACCACCGGCGCAGGCACCCACGAAGGACAACCCTTCAGCTTCAAACTCACCGGCCCCGCAGAAAAACCCACCCTCACCACCGAAGGCCCCGCCCCCTTCGCCCCCGCTCCATAATAGTGGGCGCGCTTTCGGGAAACGAGCTGTTTCCTACGGCAGCGTGATGAGCAGCGTGACGGGCCCGGTTTCTCCGGTGGCGTTCACGGCGGTGACTTCGATGCGCAATGGCGTCGCCGTGGGCAATCCCTGGAAAGTCACTTCGCGGTCGCGCGTGAGGCGCTGGGCGAGGAGCGCGTTGGTTGCGGCGTCGAGAATCCGCACGCGGTAATTCTTCGCCCGGCGCGCCCCGTCGAAACCCACGAGCAGCATCCCGCCGGCACCGGGCGTGCCCGTCACGTTCTCCGGGGCTTCCGGGCTCTCGGGGTTGCCCGGTTTTTCAAAACCGAAGGCATACCAGCGGTCATCATCGGGCGCGATGAGTTGCGTGAGTTCATCGCGCAGGCCCGAGAGACGCGAACGCGCGGCCTTCACCCCCGCTTCGTAATTACTTTTCGCCGTGCCCGCCGCCGTTCTGCTGTTGTTGCTCGCGGTGCTCGCCGTGGAGATCGCCTCCGCCGCCGTTTCACACGCCGCGGCGGTCGCATGGATGCCGGGGGCCACGTCCAGCTTCTCGTGCGCCGGGTTCGCTTGAAAATACGCGCGCATTTGCCGGAGCAAAGCCATCGGGTTTGCGGGAATCGCGATGGAATTGGCGGTGAAACCCGCCCTCTGCCAGTCATTCGTCCATTCACTGCCGAGGCGCGGCTTGAGGATGTTCACGCACGCCCTCGCCAGCGCGCGCCCGCTGCCCTTCACCGAGACAAACGCCCCCGTCGCCGCCACTTTTGCCGCCTTTGCCATTTCCCTGCGCAGCTTCAGCCCCGGCTCGGCAGGTGGAATCCCGCCCGGCCCCATCGGAGCACCGATCAAACCGACAAGAACAGTGCGGAGCGTCGTTTCATTGTTCTGCAAAAGGCCCACCGCCACTCCATGAGTATGCGCCCCGTCGGTGGCATCTTCGAGGAGTTGGATGAGGGGGTCGTAGCTTCTGGGAATATCGTTCCGGGCCATGATGTTCGGGTTTAAGTGCTCATATTCTATCGGTTGGAAATGAAAAGAACAATCTTTTTACGCCAAATAATTCCGATGAACGTCGTGCAGACCTATATTCTTGAGTAAAAAATATCTCTGCACGACGTGCAACATATTTTTTTACTCCAGAAAATATCTCTGCACGACGTGCATCACTTTTTTTTCTCCAGAAAATGTCTCTGCACGACGTGCATCACTATTTTTTGCTATGAATAATACTACTGCACGACGTGCATCACTATTTTTTTCTCTGAAAAATGCCACTGCACGACGTGCAGACCTTTTAGAGCATCGTTGGTTTAATTTGTCGCAAGTTTGGAGCGATGCCGTCTTCCGATTTTTGGTATCTGGCACGGAGAACGCCAAAGGCGTTCCATCAATCAGCCCAGGGTTGCGAGGCACGAGCTACCCTGGGTGTCCGATTCCAAAATGCCAACAACCCTGAAAGGGTTGCAGCCATCGTGGTTTGCCGCGCCGGAGGATGAAACCCTTTCAGGGTTTTGGCTTCTTTTCCAAACGACCCGGGGTAGGCGCTCCGTTGTCGCGCCAACCCCGGGCTGATTGATGGAACGCCCTTGGCGTTCTTCTGCTGCTCCACCAAAATGCGACAGATTAACTCTAAATGCCAAGCCTGTCTGCTGGTTTGAACGGAACTTCTCCATTTGTTGCCGATGACGGCGCCTCCCTTCCCCCAACAGCAATCTCTGCCGCCTACATCTTCCCGAGCATGGCGCGCATTGCGTCGAAATTGGCGGTGGCTTTTTCTTCGGTGACGGGGGCGTTGAGGATTTGGCCGACGTCTTTGTGCTCGACGAGTTCGGGATCGAATTCGCGCAGGAAGCTGCTGGCGATGCCGGGCATGGGGCTGCCGTATTTGATGCGCTGGCGGCACCATGTGAGGGCGAGCGTCTCGCGGGCGCGGGTGATGCCGACGTAGAGCAGGCGGCGCTCTTCGTCCACGGTGCCTTCGACTTTGGAGCGGTCGTGCGGGAGGACGCCTTCCTCGACGCCCATGAGATAGACGTGGGGAAATTCGAGGCCTTTGCTGGCGTGGAGGGTGATGAGGGTGACGCCGGCGGTGTCTTCCTCTTTGTCCTCCTCGCGTTCCTGGCGGAGCATCATTTCATCGAGGAAGCCGCGCAGGCCCTTGTCGCTGCGTCCTTCAAATTGCTCGAAGCTGGTGAGGAGTTCGTTGACGCCGCGCTCGCGGTCGAGCCACTCCTCGGGTTTCTTGCAGGTGCGCTGCAAATCGGCGAGGTAGCCGCTTTCCGCGATGAGGATGCGTAAAATGGCGGGCTGATTGGCGAGGGGCTCGGTCATCTTCGTCTCGTAGTCGTCGAGGAAGGTGGTGAATTTCTCGATGGCGGCGCAAGTGCGTGTGGTGAGGGTGGCGAGGAATTCCTCGCTGCGCAGTGCGGCGAAGACGGGCGTGCGGGCGTGGATGCTCCACTCGACGGCTTTCTCCACGGTGGTGTCGGAGATGCCGCGCGCGGGTGTGTTGATGATGCGGAGGAGTGCGACGTCGTCATCCACGTTCAAAAGGCACGAGGCGTAGGCGAGGACGTCTTTGATTTCGCGCCGGTCGAAGAAACTTTTGCCGCCGATGATGCGATAGGGCACGCGCAGATGACGGAAGTTTTCCTCGACGAGCCGCGACTGCGCATTCATGCGGAAAAGGACGGCGAAGTCCTCCCACTTTTTGCCCTCGGCGGTTTTGCGGGCGTTGATTTCCTCGGTGATGAACTGCGCTTCCTGCCGGTCGTCGGGCATGGCGACGATGCGGACTTTTTCGCCGCCCTGCTGCGCACTCCAAAGTTTCTTCGGGCGGCGGCGCGGGTTGTTTTTGATGAGGGAATTCGCGGTGCCGAGGATGAAGTTCGTCGAGCGGTAGTTCTGTTCGAGTTTGATGACGGTGGGGTTCGGAAAGTGGGCCTCGAATTCGAGGATGTTGGTCACTTCCGCACCGCGCCAACCGTAGATGGATTGGTCGTCGTCGCCCACGACGGCGACATTGGGCGACCCGCCCTCGCGCGAGCCGGCGAGCAGCGCGACGAGGTCGAGCTGGAGGCGGTTGGTGTCCTGAAACTCGTCCACCATGAGGTAGCGAAAACGGCGCTGCCAGCGCTCGCGCACTTCGCCGTGCTCGTTGAGGAGTTTCACGGTGAGCAGCAGCAGGTCGTCGAAGTCCACTGCGTTGAGCGTTTTCAAATCTGCGTTGTATCGCGCGAAGACAGCGCCGAGCAGCGTCTTGTCGTCCTCCGGCGCGGCCCAGCCTGCGTTCTTCGCCTTGCTGATTGCGTTCTTGGCGACGTGCGGATCGAGTTTCTCGTCGCGCGCAGAAACGCGGGTGATGATCTTTTTGATGAGCCCCATCTGGTCGCCCTCGTCGTAGATGGAAAAATTCTTTTTGTAGCCGAGCGACTGGATGTCCTGCCGGAGGATTCGCACGCACAGCGCGTGAAACGTGGACATCGTGACTTTTTTTGCCACGTCCTCCGCGACCATTCCGGCGAGACGTTCGCGCATTTCCATCGCGGCTTTGTTCGTAAATGTGACCGCGAGGATGTGCTCGGGAAGAATTCCCTGCGCCAGCATGTAGGCCGTGCGCGCGATGATGACACGCGTCTTCCCGCTGCCTGCACCGGCGAGGATGAGGAGCGGCCCTTCGGTCGTCCGCACCGCCTGCTCCTGCTCGGGATTGAGATCAAATAGACGAAAGCCTGCCATGAGTGGGCGCGGAGAAAATCACGCGCGCAGTGATTTGCAATCGGCGAGTTTTATTTAATCGCCCGTCCAGTGTGAAACATCCTCGCCGCGAATTTTCGCTTCGAGAAATGCGCGATCTGCTGCGTCCTTGTCGCGCACCGTTTGTTTCATCCGCAGGAGCAGTTCTGCGGTGGCGATTGGAATGGGCACGCCGTCAATTTCCACGGTCACGATGGACTTGCTGGCTTCATCGTAGGCGATGCCGCACGCACTCGTCATCACATCCACGAGCACGTCGTCTGCGACGCGGAGCACCACGTAATCACGCAGGTCGTCGTTGCCAAATTCGAGGATGGCCTTGTCCGGCAGAATCTCCAGCGCGCGAAATGTGCGCGCCTGGTTTTCCAATGAATCCTCGACGAGCAAATCAATGTCGCCCGTCGTGCGCAGATGTCCGTGCTGCATCACCGCCCATCCGCCCACGAGCAGATACTTCGCGCCCTGTTCATTCAGCGCGCGGCAAAGTCCGACGACGTCTGCTAGCGTCGGCATCCGGCACTCGGCCGGGTGAGCATCTTCAGCATCCATTGGTCAGCTTCTTCGTGGCTTTGAAAACGATACAGCCCGCGCGGCGCAAACGGCTTTCCTCCGCGAAACTCCTGCGCCAGACGCTGCAAACCGTCCGCTGCACGGAGTCCCGTCGCCGACTTCCGGCGGCCTACGATGCGCATGGGTTTCTGTGTGTTCACGGCGGGACGCTAGCACACGCCCGGCGCGACGGGTAGTGCGATCTCTCCTGCTGCGATTTGGCGAAGCACGGTGGGGTAAAGGCGGTGTTCCTCGATTTGAATGCGCGCGTGGAGCGACGATGGCGTGTCATCGGCGAGCACGGGGACTTCCGCTTGCGCGATGATTTCGCCGGTGTCCATGCCCTCGTCCACAAAATGAACGGTGCAGCCGCTCTTCGCCGCCTTTGCGAGCACCGCCTGCTCCCACGCGGCGAGGCCGGGAAATGCAGGCAGCAGCGAGGGATGGATGTTGATGATGCGGCGTGGAAAAGCGTCGAGCAGCGGGGCTTTGATCATCCGCATATAGCCGGCGAGCACGACCCACTCGACGCCCGCGTCCTTCAGCATCGCCACGAGTCGAGTCTCCGCCTCGGGTTCGAGTTTCGTTTTGAAATGCCCCGGCGCGAGGAACTCCGCGCGATAGCCGCGCTCGCGGGCCAGTATGAGGATGCCCGCGCTTTCCACGTCGCTGATGACGATGCGCACCTCCGCGTCTAGTTCGCCGCACGCGATGGCGTCGGCGATGGCGCGGAAGTTCGAGCCTTTGCCTGAGCCGAGGATTCCGAGTTTTAACTTTGGCATTTGGCGAGAGTGCTGGTCGTGCTTTTTCCCGGCACGAGCGGGAGGATGCGGATTTCCGCGCCGACTTCGTTCAAAGCACCGCGCTCACCGGGGTCGAGTGAATCCACCGTGTAGTCGCCGCCTTTCGCGTAAATGTGCGGGCGGATGATGCGCACCAAATCACTCACACGCTCGGTGTGAAAAACCGTGACGAAATCCACGCACTCCAGCGCAGCGAGCACTTCGGCGCGGTCGTCTTCGCTGTTCACCGGTCGCGTCGGCCCTTTGAGAGCGCGGACACTCGCATCGCCATTCACTGCCACGACGAGCGCATCGCCCAGCGCGCGTGCCTGCCGGAGATAGCGCACATGACCGACGTGCAGCAGGTCAAAGCACCCATTCGTAAAAACCAGCCGCCGCCCCTGCGCGCCAAGCTGCTCGCGGAGCGCGGCGAGTTCCGTAGCTGATTTCAATTTCTGCAAACTCATCCCCTTTCCATCGCGGAGGATACCGATTCGTGCGAGGCGAAAGTTTGTTGGCACGCGCGGGTGAGCCGCTACTTTCCCCGCCAACATGAACGACCCACGCTACGATCACCTCGCAAAAAACCTCGTCTCCTTCTCCACCGCGCTCAAGCCCGGCGAGAAAGTCCTCCTCGATATGTTCGACATCCCGGACGAGATGACCGTCGCCCTCATCCGCGCCGTCCGCGCCGCAAAAGCCATCCCGCTCGTGCAGACGCACCACAGCCGCGTCGCGCGCGAAATGGCGCTCGGCGCGCAGGAGGCCGGGCTCGAAGTCCACTGCGCCGTCCAGCTCGCGCAGATGAAAAAAATGGCCGCCTACATCGCATTTCGCGGCGGACAGAACATCACCGAAATGGCCGACGTTCCCTCCTCGCAGATGAAACTCATCAGCAAAAAGATGAAAGCCGTCCTCGACTGGCGCGTGGAAAAAACCAAGTGGGTCGTCCTTCGCTGGCCCACGCCCAGCATGGCGCAGCTCGCCGGCATGAGCACCGAGGCCTTCGAGGATTTCTACTTCCGCGTCTGCACCCTCGACTACTCGAAGCTGATCCCAGGAATGAAAGCACTCTCCGAGGCGATGATGGCCACCGACGAAGTCCACATCAAAGGCCCCGGCACCGACCTCCGCTTCAGCATCAAAGGCATCCGCGCCCTCCCCTGCGGCGGCGAGCACAACATCCCCGACGGCGAATGCTTCACCGCCCCCGTCCGCAACAGCGTCAACGGCGTCATCCAATACAACGCCCCCACCATTTACCAGGGCACCAGCTTCGACGCCGTCCGCCTCGAATTCAAAAACGGCAAAATCATCAAAGCCACCTGCGCCGGAGACTCGGAAAAACTCAACGCCATCCTCGATAGCGACCCCGGCGCCCGCTACATCGGCGAATTCGCCATCGGCTTCAACCCCCACGTCCTCCACCCGATGCGCGACATTTTGTTCGACGAAAAAATCGCCGGCTCCTTCCACTTCACCCCCGGCCAGGCCTACGAAGAAGCCGACAACGGCAACCGCTCCCAAGTCCACTGGGACCTCGTCTGCATCCAGCGCGCCGACTACAGCGGCGGCGAGATTTACTTCGACGGCAAACTCATCCGCAAAGACGGCATCTTCCTCCCCAAACCCCTGCAAGCCCTCAACCCCGACCGGCTGCTCGGATAGACGAAATATGCCGCGCCTCAAAACAGACCGAATCACCTACATGGAGTAATGCAGAACTCACCGGCGGAGAGTTTAGGGTGCCGACGTAACCGGAAGACGAAACATTGCGGATGGTGACAGTGAGCCGCTCGCTCTGGATAAATAGTCCATGCTCGTCGCGGCCACGAAATAGAAATAATAGTTCAACACAATCCCCCTCACGACGATTGGTGCGCTCGGCGATCGCGGGGACTGAGTAAATATCCGGCGCATTGCGGTGGCGCTCCTCCGCGTCTTCCAATTCCCAAGCGTCTGAATCCGAGTCGAGTTTCATCAGCGTTTATTTACGGTGCAGGCGAGGTGCATCTAAGAACAAAAATTAAGCCATTGCCCACTCGTAATGAGAACAGCACCAATGGCGGTTGGCTCCGGCCCGCGCCGGCATGCAATGGCTAGACTCGCTGCGGCGCAGGCATAGGCGTTGCGGTCATTGTTGGAGAAGTTCGATACGATGTCCGTCCGGGTCGGCAATCACTGCGCGGCGTCCCCACTCGGAATCCTTCGGCGGCGAAATGATGGCTCCGGGATAGTCGCCGAGGGCGGCAATGGCAGCATCGAGCGAAGGCACACTGAAACCAATACGAGTTCCAAGCGTGGACGGACCATCGGGAGAAAACGGATAAAGCTCGAATACGCCACTACCAAGTTCCGCCGCGAAATGCTCGGGGCCACTGCCATGCTGATGCCGCACGAACTGCAAACCCAACCGCGAATAGAATGCTGCTGCTCGTGTCATGTCGGAAGAACGCAGAACCACTAGATTGAGTGCAATGTGTTTCATGGAATGCTGTAGTGCGTGCGAAGCGTATCGTTGGTATCAAAGTTCATCTTCTAGCCCGCTTCTGGACGTGTGCGACTACGACTGCGTTGTAAGCCTCGGCGTAACGCATCCACAAGCTCGCGTCGTGTGTGGTGCAACCGCAAGGGAGGCGGTGTCGAGGGAGATTGGCGAAGCGTGTGTCGAACTCCGAAACGCCAGGCGTGCAGACTCCTCGAGTGCCAGCCTCCATGAGCTGAAGTCGTCCGGCTGAAATGTCGCTGCGAGCCTGTTCGGCTCCGCTGGCGGCAGTAATACCGTGCGGAGTCGCAGGCGGACGCGAATCGGAAGTGCGACTGACGGCGCAGCTACACAAGACAAACGCTGAAAGTGAAAAGGCTATAAGTGTGGTTCTCATTATGAGCGAGGCGACACCTACCATTGTATTCCACCGCAGGAGAGTTGGCTTGGTGGGAATGCAATTGGCGTGGCGCACGCATGGAATCGTGTTTCCATTTCCCCGGCAAGAGCGGACGTTCATTTTGCCGACTGACAACTGCCGGACTTTGCCCCACGTTGCTCACACGTTTGTTTCGCCCGCGAAACGGGCGGGCTTGCCGTGAAAAGACTTCTCATCATCGCCGTGCGCACCATCGCCCTCACCTACGCCGCGCTCGTTCTGCTTGTCGCGGGCTGCCAGAATTCCCTGCTCTACCACCCCACGCGCGACACCGAGGCTGGCGTGCTCGCGCGGGCGGGCGGTTTCGTCGAGCCGTGGCGCGATGCGAACGGCCACATCATCGGCTGGCGCAAACCAAACCCGCGCGCCACCGCACGGCTCGTCGTCTTCCACGGCAACGCAGGCTACGCGCTGCACCGCACGTTTTACCTCAACGCATTCCAGTCGCTCGATGGCGGCGCAAAGTGGGAGGTCTTTCTTTTTGAATACCCCGGCTACGGCGCGAGGCCCGGCAGCGTGGGAAAGGACTCATTCACCGCCGCTGGAAAATCCGCCGTCGAGGAACTGCTCGCCGCCGACACGCGCCCGCTTTTCATCCTCGGCGAAAGCGTCGGCAGCGGCATCGCCTGCGCAGTCGCCGACACACTCCCGCAGCGCATCGCCGGCATCGCGCTCGTCGTGCCGTTCGCCCGCATGCAGGAAGTCGCGCAGGCGAAATTCCCGTGGCTCCCCACCAGCCTCATCCTCCGCGACAAATACGACAACATCACCGCGCTCGCCCGCCACCCCGGCCCCGTCGCCATCGTCATCGCCGAGGAGGACGAAATCGTCGGTGCCGCCCAGGGCCGCAGGCTCTTCGACAACTACCCCGGCAAAAAACTCCTCATCCCCCTCCCCGACACCGGCCACAACAGCCTCCCCACCCACCCCAGCGCCGAATGGTTCCAACGCATCAGCGATTTCCTGCTGAGCGGAGCGCGTTGAATCCCCACGCGCGCCATCCATCCCCGCCGGACATCAGGCCCCCGACTCATCGGCAGCAGGCTCATCAGACTCGAAATCCTCAAAGTGCATCGCGCGCAACATCCCGTGCGCTTCGGATCGCTCAAGGCCGGCAGTGGCGAGAGCACCCATCTGCCATTCCGCGAAGACCGTGGTCTCTGCGGGAATGATCCAAAATTCATGCTGCCCTTGCTGAAGGTGCTTATAAAGGGCGAAGGCCATGATCCCTTCCGCACATTCTTCGTGGCCGGATGAAATGAGCGCTCCGAGCGGCGTGTCCATCCCCTTGATCATCTCTTTAAGATAGGCCAGCACCTGCTCGCCATCCGTCAGTTCGATTTCGAGCGGCGGCAACAGCGACAGGTGGAGGATGCCGCATTTCTGCCCGTGACGACGGAATGACCGTGTCTGCTCGCTTTCCACTTCATACCAGCCGCGGGGCAACTGGAGATTGAGCGTCCTGCCTTTCATGGAAATATTTATACCTAACTGGATGCCCAAAGTCTAGCAGAGGAACAGTGCGATTCGATATGAGCTTCGATGCCCGCTTTTGCCTGCTGACAATTCTCAAAGTTTCCCCCACGGTGCGGGTTCTTTCAACGCACACACTTCTTTTTCCACCATGAAACTCATCCTCGCTCTATCGCTCCTCGCTTCATTCTCGCTCCACGCCGAGCCGCCGCCGCCAGTCGGAAAGACGACGCCGATGTTTGACGGCACCACGCTCGCAGGCTGGGAGGGCGACCCGAAGCTCTGGCGTGTGGAGGATGGCTGCATCACCGGCGGCTCGCTGACGGAGCAGGTGAAGCACAATGTTTTCCTCGCGACGACGAAGGACTACGGCGACTGCATCGTGCGGATGAAAATCAAACTGTGGGGCACGGGCTTTGTGAACAGCGGCTTCCAAATCCGCAGCCAGCGCGTCCCGAACAACACGGAGATGGCGGGCTACCAGTGCGATTACGGCGAGCCGAACTGGTATGGCTGCATCTACGATGAGTCGCGCCGCAACAAGCTGATGATGCAGTCGGACATGGCGGCGCTGCGCCCGGTGATCAAAAAGGACGACTGGAATGAATACGTGATTTGGGCGCTGGGAAACCGCATCAAGACGTGGATAAACGGTGTGCAGGGCCTGGAATACATAGAGGCTGACCCGAAGATTGTGCAGACGGGCAAGATGGGCATTCAGGTCCACGGCGGCGGCAAGGCGCAGGTGCAGGTGAAGGACATCACCATCGAGGAACTCCCATCGGTGAAGGCGGGCGATGCAGCCACGCCCGCTCAAGCAGCGGAGAAAAAATAATCATCTCATCAGTCGGCTCGCGGATACAAACGCTTACGCCCAATTTTCCACCACACATCCAACATCAAAAACAAACCCAGCATGAAACTCACCGCCGCCTTCCTCGCCATTTTCACCACAGCCATCGCACTCCCGCTCCGCGCCGAGAACGCGACCTCTGCAAACATCGATCTGCGCTTGCAGCAGATTGATGAAAACGCCGCACTCAAGCAGTATGAGCGCATCAAAATGGAACTCGCGAAGGCGGAAGTGGATCTCGCACTAAAGGGCATTGACGGCACTCAGGCGGAGAAGGACGCCCTCGCAAAGAAAATGGAAATTCTGACGAGGAAGGCCGTTTATTTGCAGCAGGAAATCCGCTCCCGTGGCGAGAGAATCGCCGCCGCACTCCGCGAAACCCAGTCAAAGCAAACACCATCGAAATTTCACCAGCCTGCAGAGAATAAACCCGTCTCCAAGCCCGAGGAAAAGAAGACCACAACCTCGACACCCCCTGCTACAACCGCGCCCGCCGCAGCGGTGTCTGACAAAAAATCCGGCGAAGCCGAGGTTGCGTCACTTCAAAAGAAAATTGATTACCTGAACGCTGAAATCGAAAAGCGCCGCGCAGCCCGCAGCAAGTTGACACAAGACACCCCCGAATACGCCGCCGCCGACAAACTCGTTCAGGACCTCAAACCGGAAATCATCAAGGCAACGTCCGCCCTGAACGCCGCGAAGGCGAAGCTGAAGTGAGCTCACCGCGCCAGCCAGACCGGCGCGGCTTTACTCAAGTCGTTCCCAGACGGCTGCTTTCTCAAAATACGGTCGGTTTTCGCCAAGATCGGTAAGGACTCTCAGTGAGTAGGGCCGCAGTTTCGCGGCAATGAAACCGTCTTACCGCCACCAATGGCTGCCCGTCGTATTTCTCACCGTGCTCGGATCGCAGATTCTGTCGGGGGCACCTGCCGAGAAGGTTGATTTCAACCGCCAGATTCGCCCGATTCTTTCGGACAATTGTTTCGCGTGCCACGGGCTCGACCCCAAAAACCGCAAGGCGAAGCTCCGTTTGGACACGCCGGATGGCGCTTTCAAAAAGAACGAGGACGGCATCGCCACAATTACGCCCGGCGACTTGAAGAAGAGCGAAGCGTGGGCGCGCATCATTACCGACGACGAAGAAGAGGTGATGCCGACGCCGAAATCGCACAAGCCGCCGCTGAACGCAGCGCAGAAGGCACTCATCAAACGCTGGATCGAGGAAGGCGCACAATATCAGCGCCACTGGGCCTTTGAGCCGCAGGTGAAAGCAGCGGTGCCGGAAGTCAAAAGCCCGAAATCCGAAATCAAAAATCCCATTGATGCCTTCATCCGCGCACGGCTGGAGCGCGAAGGGCTGGCGTGGCAGCCTGAAGCGGATCGCGGGACGCTCATTCGCCGCGCGAGCTTCGCGCTCACTGGTCTGCCACCGTCGCCGCAAGAGGTCGCGCAATTCACTGCGGACCAATCGGCGGATGCTTACGAAAAAATGGTGGATCGCTATCTCGCGTCGCCGCACTTCGGCGAGGAGATGGCGCGTCACTGGCTAGACATTGCACGCTACGCGGACACGCACGGTCTGCACTTCGACAACGAACGACAGATGTGGGCGTATCGCGACTGGGTCATCAAAGCGTTCAACACGAATCAGCACTTCGACGACTTCACACGCGATCAACTCGCCGGAGACCTGCGGGAATGCCCGACTCAAGATCAACTCGTCGCCACAGGATTCAACCGCTGCAACGTGACCACGAGCGAAGGCGGTTCGATTGATGAGGAGTTCATCTTTCGCTACGCCGTGGATCGCACGACGACGGTCATCGGCGCGTGGATGGGCCTGACGGGAGGCTGTGCAGTTTGTCACGATCACAAATTCGATCCGCTTCCGATGAAGGATTTCTATTCGCTCTACTCCTTCTTCCAGTCGGGCGCCGATCCGGTCATGGACGGCAACGCGCTGCTCACAAAGCCGGTGTTGAAGATCACGACACCGCAGCAGCAGGCGAAGCTCAAGGATCTCACCGACAAACTCGGCGCGGTGCAAAAAGAGATAGACGAAAAAGTCACAGCGTTGCCCTACGCCGATCCAGCCTCTGTGCAGCCGCCGGTGCCGGTGGAGGAAAAGGAGACTGTGTGGGTGGATGATGATTTTCCCGCCGGTGCAAAAATGAAAACTGCGACGGGCAATCTGCCGCTGAATTGGGTGACGGCGGAAAACGGCCAGGTAGCGAAAGGCAAGCGCGCAATTAAACGCTCGGAAAAAGGACTCGGTCAGGACTTTCACCAGGACGGCGCGGCTCCGCTGAATGTGCCGGTGGATGCACGGATTTTCTTTTATGTGTATCTCGATCCTACTGATCCGCCACAGGAGATCATGATCCAGTTTCACAATGGCGAATGGAAGCATCGCGCATTGTGGGGAAATCCCGACCTCATCGCGTTCGGCACGCCCGGCACGACAGAACGCTTCGTGGCTGGCCCGCTGCCGGACACCAGCAAATGGGTGAGGCTGGAAGTCGAGGCGGAGAAAATCGGACTGAAGGCTGGCGACCGCATCACAGGCATTGCGTTCACGCTCTTCGGCGGCACGGCGTATTTCGATCAGATGGGCGTGAATGGACGTAGCGATCCCGCAGCCGATCCTGCACAGTCATTTCTCGCATGGCAGAAGCAATCGGCCGGCAAGGATACTCAGGGCGCACCGCCGGAGAACAACCAATTGCTCAAAGAAGGTCCGGACAAGGCGCGCAGCACTGATCAGGAAAAGGCCCTGCGGGTATATTACCTCCAAAATGTCTGCACCCACACGCGGACCGCGCTGGAACCGCTGGTCTGCGAACGCGACGCAGTGAAAAAGGAGCGCGAGAAGTTTGAAGCGAGCACGCCGTCCACTTTCATCTGGCGCGATTTGGAGAAGCCGCGCGAAAGCTTCGTGATGGTGCGCGGGCAATACGACAAACCCGGCGACAAAGTGGAACCCAACACACCCGCGATCTTTCCACCTTTGAAAAAAGCCAACGAGAATGCACGGGCGACGCGCCTCGACCTCGCGAACTGGCTCGTCAGCCCGGAGCACCCGCTCACGGCGCGCGTGACGGTGAATCGTTTCTGGCAGCAGTTCTTCGGCACCGGCCTTGTAAAAACGAGCGGTGATTTTGGCACGCAGGGCGAAATACCCACCAATCCGGAGCTGCTCGACTGGCTGGCGGTGACTTTCCGCGAATCGGGTTGGGACGTGAAGGCGCTCGTGCGGATGTGTGTCACATCGGCGACATTCCGCCAGTCCACGCAGGCCCCGGCGGATCATTGGAAATGCGATCCTGAAAACCGCCTGCTTGGTCGCGGCCCGCGCGTGCGTCTCGACGCGGAGCAAATCCGTGACAACGCACTCGCTGTCAGCGGCCTCATCAATTTGGAAATGGGAGGCAAGGGCGTGCGCCCGTATCAGCCGCCGAACATCTGGGAGCCGGTCGGCTTCCTCGGCTCAAACACGCGCATCTACAAAGCCGACACAGGCAGCGCGCTCTACCGGCGCAGCATTTACACCTTCCTCAAACGCTCCGCGCCACCGCCATACATGGCGAATTTCGACGCACCGAACCGCGAAAACCAATGTGCGCGCCGTGAACGCAGCAACACACCGTTGCAAGCGCTGCAATTGATGAACGATGAGCAGCACATCGAAGCCGCTCGCGCACTCGCCGAACGGATGATGTCCATCGGCGGAGCAACACCGCAGGAACGCGTGCAGTTCGCTTTCCGTAGGGTGCTGGCGCGCGACGCGAATGCCGATGAGATGAAGACTGTGCTCTCAGAACTCGACGCGCATAGGGCGCTATTCAAGCAGGACGAAGAGAGCGCGAAAAAGGCCATCGCGCACGGCGAATCCAAGCCGGACTGCAACCTGCCCGCCGTCGAACTCGCGAGCTACACGATGCTCGCAAACATGATCCTGAACCTCGACGAAACCATCAACCGCAACTGACACCATGGACCCGCTCTTCACCGCACAACTCCAGCAAACCCGCCGCCAGTTCTTCGGCCACACCGGCCTCCGCCTCGGCGGAATCGCCCTCGCCACCATGCTCGGCGAAAACATGACTGCGTCCGCAGCACCCGCCGCATCCGGGCGCGTGCATCCGCCGCTGCCCGGCGTGCCGCATTTTCCGCCGAAGGCAAAATCCATCATCTACCTCCACATGAACGGCGGCCCGTCACAGCTCGATACGTGGGACTACAAGCCGCAACTGCAGGAGCACTTCAACAAAGACCTGCCCGACTCCATCCGCATGGGCCAGCGCATCACCACGATGACAAGCAATCAGGCTCGCCTGCCCGTCGCGCCGACAAAATTCAAATTTGAGCAATGCGGAAAATGTGGCACTTGGGCCAACACCGAGCTGATGCCGTTCACCTCAAAAATGGTGGACGACCTCGCGATCATCAAGACCGTCCATACCAACGCAATCAACCACGACCCCGCCTGCACATTCGTCATGACCGGGCGCGAGATACCCGGCTTTGCAAGCATCGGCTCGTGGCTGGCCTACGGACTCGGCAGCGAGAACAACGACCTGCCCGCGTTCGTCGTCCTCACTCCGCAATTTCCGCACAACAGCAATGGCCAGGCGCTCTTCTCGCGTATGTGGGGTAGCGGCTTTCTGCCGTCGAAATACTCCGGCGTCACGCTGCGCAACGCGGGCGACCCGTGCTTTATCTGCAGAATCCCGACGGCATCAGCACACAGCAGCGCCGCACGATGCTCGACGCGCTCAATGAACTGAACCAGCGCCGCGCGGGGCTGATCGGCGACCCCGAAATCGAGACGCGCATTTCCCAATATGAAATGGCGTTCCGAATGCAGCGCAGCGTGCCGGAGCTCTCCGATATTTCCTCGGAGCCGCAAAGCGTCCTCGATCTCTACGGCCCCGATGTGAATAGAAACGGCTCCTTTGCCAACAGCGCACTGCTCGCCCGGCGGCTCGTCGAGCGCGGCGTGCGCGTCGTGCAACTCCTCCATCGCGGCTGGGATCAGCACAACGACCTCCCGCGCCAGCTCGGCAACCAGTGCCGCGACACCGATCAAGGCACCGCTGCGCTCATTCAGGATTTGAAAAACCACGGCCTGCTCGATTCCACACTGGTCGTGTGGGGCGGCGAATTTGGCCGCACCGTTTACTCGCAGGGCAAGCTGACGAAGGACGACTACGGACGCGACCACCATCCGCGCTGCTTCACCATGTGGATGGCCGGCGGCGGCATCAAAGGCGGACAGGTCTTCGGCGAGACGGACGACTTCAGCTACAACATCGTGCAATCCCCCGTTCACCTGAACGAACTCAACGCCACCATCCTCCGCCTCATGGGCATTGATAACGAACAGCTCACCTACAAATTCGCCGGCCTCAACGCCCGACTCACCGGCGTAGAAGGTGCCAAGCCCGTGAAAGGCTTGATGCTGTAAGCGCGCAGGACTGACGGGCGCTCCTTCCGCAGAAAATCCGCCTGCACTTTAGGCAAACACAACGCGCCTTTTCATCCCACTCAGAGAGCGAGTCAGAGCGCGCAGGCTCATCGCCACTACCCACGCCGCTTCGCCCGATTTTCGGCTTGTGAGAAAAAACGGATATCGCCAGCTTCCAGCGCCTAGTCACACCTGCACAACTCGCCGCGATCATGCACAACAGATACGCACGCAACCCCGACACGCTCCGCACCACCAGCGCGCGGTGCAGATCAACCAAAAGAAAATCGTCACGTGCCACGAAAAATCCGTGAACTCATTACCGACCTCGAACGCGCTGGCTGGCGCATTGAGGACGGCGGAAAAGGCAGCCATCGCAAGCTTGCTCATCCGCGTTCACGGCGTAAGGTCATCCTCAGCGGTGCATCGGGAGCCGACGCCCATCACTATCAGGAAAAGCTCGTGAAATCCGCCATCCGCGAAGTCCAGCTATGAAAACCGACTACCTCAAATTCGTCCAATGGAACGATGAAGACAGTCTCTTCGTCGGTTATTGCCCCGACCTTTTCATCGGCGGCGTCTGCCACGGCACCGAGGAGCAAAAAGTCTATCGCCACCTCTGCTCCGTCGTCGCCGACGAAATCGCCGACCGCCAGCGCACCCGTCAGGCTCTTCCAAAGAAAACCGCCATCGTCAGCGTCCCCGTCGCCGCTTGAGCATCCGCCCGCAAGCCGGAGTCTTTGCCGGAATTTAGCCGGGGGTCGAACGAGGCACGAGCGACCACCCCCCGGAACCCGCCCCACAAAATCCATGCGCCCCGGCAGGGGCGCGGGAAGGATTGCATTGGACGGAATGGCCTTGGCATTCTAGCTCCCATGCACGCTGCGGATGTCCTCAGAACTTGTCCATCGTCGGAGAACTTCCAATCTCGCTTGGCCGCATTGCCGGAAAAGGAGAAAGGTGACGCGTTCGAGTTGCTCGTCTTATTTGCGCTGGAATTGCACCCGCTCTACGCGACGAAACTTGAAAAGGTGTGGCACCATTCCGCAGTCCCATTCGAGGTGCGTGAACATCTGGGAATCCCTATCAAGGACAATGGCATCGACATTGTCGCGCGGACCCTCGACGGCGACTACTGGGCGGTTCAGGCCAAATTCCGAAGCGAGCGCGACGGCTCCCTTACGCATGAAGAACTTGCGACATTCATGTCGCTTACCTTTGGCATCTCCGCACGATTTGCGTTCGGCTTGGTCTGCACGACGACCGATCGCGTGACGCATCTGTTGGAAGCGAATGCGCGGGTCGGGTTTTGCAAAGCGGATTTCTGGTCTGGACTCGATGCGGAGTTCTTCAGGCGATTGACGGCGCGAATCGCCGGGCGTCGCGAGATCCCGAAAGCAAAAACTCCGCGCCCCGATCAACGCGACGCTGTGGCAGCAGCAGTGCTGCATTACGTGGACGCTGGCGAGACGCGCGGGAAGTTCATCAGCCCATGCGGTTCCGGCAAGACGCTCACGGCTTGGTGGATCGCCGGTGCGCTCAATGCCCGCCGCATCATCATCGCAGTCCCGAGCCTCTTCCTCGTCAGTCAGACACTCAGCGTGTGGCTTCGCGAAGCTCTCGCCGCCGGGCTTTCCGTCAACTGGCTCTGCGTGTGCAGCGACGACTCCGCAGGCAAGGCGGAGCGCGATGAACTCGTTTCCTACGTTCACGACCTTGGCATTCCATGCGTCACCGACCCTGCGCGCATCATGACCGAGATGCGGAAGATGAACGCGGCGCGTGAAATCATTCTCACGACTTACCAAAGTTCACCGTCGCTCGCGCAGGCAGCAAAGACGATCGGCTGGCAATGTGACCTCGCCGTCTTCGACGAGGCGCACATGACCGTCAGCACACGTCGCAGCCGATTCACCCATCTGCTGTTTGACGATCATCTGCCCATCGCACTCCGTTTGTTCATGACGGCCACCGAGCGGCGCTTCAAGGGCACCACCGACGAGGTCGTTTCGATGGACGACCCGAAGCTCTACGGCACGACGTTCCATCTGCTCTCGTTCAAGGCGGCGCTTGAGAGCGATCCACCAATCCTTTGCGACTACGAAATCCTCACCATCGGCATCCGCGACGCCGAAGTCCGCAAGCTGATCGAGGAACGTCGCTTCATCACGTCGAACCGCGGCGAGTTCGACGCGATGACGGCCAATGCGTTCGCCAGCCTCATCGCGCTCCGCCGCGCGGTGGAGAAGTTCTCCGTCTCACACGCCGTCTCATTTCACACGAGCATCCGTCGTGCGGAGGATTTCCAACAGCTTTCACAGGAGTTCAATCAAGCCTTCCCGGAGCAACCCGCCGTCCGCTCATTCCACATTGCCGGCACGATGCCGAGCAGCGAGCGCGATTCCGTCCTGCGCAACTTCGCAGCGCGCACGCCATCGCTCGTCACGAATGCTCGGTGTCTCACCGAGGGCGTGGACGTGCCGGGCATTGATTGCGTGATTTTCGTGGATCCGAAAGCGAGCACCGTGGACATCGTGCAAGCCGCCGGTCGCGCCATGCGCCGCGCCGAAGGAAAGACCAAGGCCTACATCGTGCTCCCGTTCGTCGTTCGCGAAGGCGCATCCATAGACGAAGCTGCAAAAAGCGCCGACTTCGGCTTCGTCGTCGCCGTGCTGCGCGCACTCGCATCGCAAGACGAACGCATCATTGATGAGCTCCGAGCGATCCAGCGCGGTAAGCCGAAACGTAGCGGACGCGTGCTCAATTTCGAAATGGGAGAAATTGTCACGGCGGAAGTGGACGCAATCACGTTCGTTCAGGCAATCGAACTGCAATGTTGGGGGAAACTGCGGCGGCTGACTTACATGCCCTACGAGGAAGCAGTCGCTTTGGTTGGGCGACTTGGAGTGCGAAGCCAAAAGCAATTTCGTGCGTGGTATCGGGCTTCTCGCCCAGACTTGGAGCCGCCCCCTGATGATTTACCTCGCTCACCGGATAGCGCCTATTGGGGACGTGGATGGAACGGCTGGGGAGCATTCTTCGGCACAGGCGCTCAGTGGTCGGGTGCCATAACCTACATTCCTTATGTCGAAGCTCGCGAAATCATTTGCCCACTCGGCATCAAGAGCCCGAATGAGTGGACACTGTATAGTTCTGGGAAGTTGCCCGGCCGAGGGAAGCGCCCACAGAATATTCCGTCGAGGCCTCACGAGATTTATGGCGACCAGTGGGTGAGTTGGCCTGACTTCCTCGGATATGAGCCGAAGTTGAACCGCCAATGGCTTCCATTTCTGGAGGCGAGAAGATTCGCCCACGGCCTCAATCTCTCGGGTCAGCGGGCATGGAAGCGTTACTGTTCCGGCCGGATTCCTGACTTGCCATTGCGTCCCAAGAATATCCCGACGGCACCAGACAGCGTCTATGCTGATGACGGCTGGGTGAGCTTTGGTGACTGGCTTGGCACCGGCAATACGCAAGGCCGCAACGTCACCCCTCGCGAATTTTCCGCCGCGCGTGATTTTGCCCGATCACTCGGGCTGGCTAAGGCGAGCGATTGGAAGCTATTCAGCGCCAGAAAAATCCCCGGCTTCCCATCCCGACCGCGCGACATTCCAAGCGAACCGCAGAAGACCTACGCGAACGATGGCTGGGACGGCTGGGACGATTGGCTACAGACACCAGCGCCACTTTCATCTCCTCAAGTTAAGAGTGCATAGCTGCGGAAGAATCTGTTTGTTAATGTCATTGAGCGTGGCTGAACAACGATCTAGCCGCGCATGGAGTTCTGGCGATGGCGAGGGGCGGCGGGGGATGGCAAGAAATGGGTAGTGACTGGCGGGTTTTGGGAAGCGGCGTTTTTGGCGAGGCGGCAGCCTGCAACGAAAACCGCCATGACCAACCTCACTAAACTTTGGACCAATACCGCACAACCTGCAGACGCGCTCCGCTACGGTGCGGGACGACATCCGGGGCATCCCGGCCACAGCGCGAATACGCGCAGGCCGATCACCGTCTGGAACATCACGCGCACCTGCAATCTTCGCTGTGTGCATTGCTACTCGGATTCGGCGGCCATGAATTATCCCGGCGAGCTGACGTGGCCGCAGATGGAGGCGGTGATTGAGGATCTCGCCGCGTATCAAGTCCCCTCGCTGCTTCTCTCGGGTGGTGAGCCGCTCATCCATCCGCGCTTTTTCGACATCGTGCAAAAAGCATCCGCTGCCGGCTTGAAGCTCACCATTTCTACAAACGGCACGCTCATCACGCCGGAAAAGGCGGCGCTGCTCAAGGCCGCGAACGTCGCCTACGTGGGCATTTCGCTGGATGGCATCGGCAAAATCCACGACGAATTCCGCCGCAAGGAGGGTGCGTTCGATGCCGCAGTGCGCGGCTTTCGCAACTGCCATGACGTGGGGCAGAAAGCCGGCCTGCGTCTGACGCTCACGCGCCACAACGTGCAAAACATCGAGCAAATTCTCGACTTCATAGAGCAGGAGGAAATTCAGCGCGTATGCTTCTATCATCTCGTGCCTGCGGGGCGCGGTAGCAGCCTGCAAGTGCTCACGCCCGAGGAGTCGCGTTACGCGCTCGATACGCTGCTCGCTCGCGTGGAAGCGTGGCATCAGCAGGGCGTGACTCGCGAGTTGCTCACCGTCGCTCAGCCTGCGGACGGTGCGTATTTGCTGCTGCGTATGGAGCAGGAAAACCACCCGAATCTCGATGAAGCGCGGCGTCTGCTTTCATGGAATGGCGGCGGCGCAAACAGCAGCGGACGCGGCATCGCCAACATAGACACGCAGGGCAACGTGCATCCCGATCAATTCTGGCAGGACATCATGCTCGGCAACGTGAAGCAGCAGCCTTTCTCCCAAATCTGGGAGGGCCAGAACGCAAACTCCGCCGAAACGCTGCGCAGCATTCGCTCCATCGGCACGCTCAGCCAAAGCGCGCGTCAGTCCCGGATGGTCGGCCCGTGCGCGAGCTGCCGCTGGTTCGGCATCTGCGGCGGTGGCTTCCGCACCCGCGCCGCATATTCCGAAAACGGCGGTCTGTGGGGCTCCGACCCCGGCTGCTATCTTTCGGAATCGGAACGCGGAGTTGCTGCCTGACAAGCTGCTCGAATCAACGCCGCATTAGACGACGGAGTGTAGCACTCGTGCAAAATCGCTGACTGTTTTCCGCCTTGCACGCGTGACTTTTTCCTAAGGCAAGCCACATTGCGCGGCTTTCCTCGAACTCTCTCACTTTCATGAAACACATCCCATTCCTTGCTGCACTTGTCTTTAGTCCGCTCGCATCGTCGTATGCCGCGGATGTTTTTGCACCCGCACCCGCTCCGGCGAAGGGCGCAAAGCCTTCGCCGATGACTGGCGACGAGGAAAAGGCGACGTTCACACTGCCGCCGGGTTTTGAGATCGAACTGGTGGCGCAGGAGGATGAGGGTTTTGGCAAGTTCATCACGGTGGACTGGGATCAGCACGGGCGGATGTGGTCCATGACGGCGTTTGAATATCCCGTGGACGGCAACGAAAGCGCGGCACAGGCCAAGGCGCTTTATAGCAGCCCGCGAAAAGATCGCGTGATTGTGTTTGATACGCCCTCGGCTCCCGGCGTGCAAAAGCCGCGCGTGTTTGTGGACGGGCTAGCCATCCCGCTCGGCATTCTGCCTTACAAAGACGGCGTGTATGTGCAGCACGGCAATGATCTCAAATTTTTCAAAGATACGGATGGTGATGGAAAAGCCGACACACACGACATCGTAGTGACAGGCTTCGGCGTGCAGGACTCACATCTATTTCCACATCAATTCACGCGAGCGCCGGGCGGCTGGATTTGGATGGCGCAGGGGCTTTTCAACAGCAGCAAAGTGGTGAAGCCAGGCAGCGATAAAGTCGTGGACTGGCCAAAGTGCTCGATGGCAAAGATGCGCCCCGACGGATCGGATTTTGAAGTCACGAGCGTCGGCCCGAACAACATCTGGGGTCTCGTCATTGATGGCGAGGGGCAGTCGTGGATTCAGGAGGCAAACGACTACGGCTATCCCGTAATGCCATTCCACGAATACGCCTACTACCCTGGTGGCATGGAGGGTTTCCGCAAAAGCTATCAGCCAGATTTTCCGGCCACTTCGGAGTTCAGGATGGGCGGCACTGGTCTGAGCGGTCTCGCGCTTTCGGATAAAAAAGGGGCATGGCCTGAGGGTTACGCCGACGTGATGTATGCGGCCAATCCGATCACCCGAAAAATCCAGGCAATCAAAATCACGCCCGACGGTTCGCGTTTCAAATACACACTGCTCGGCGATTTCATCAATTCGAGCGACGAGTGGTTCCGCCCCGTTTCCATTCATTTCGGCCCAGACGGCTGCCTCTACATCGTGGATTGGTATAACAAAATCATCTCCCACAACGAAGTGCCGCGCAACCACCCGGACCGCGACAAAAAGCGGGGTCGCATCTGGCGCGTGAAGGCCACGGGGCAGATACCATTCGTGATGACCGATTTTACCAAGGCGACCGGGGATCAACTCATAGCCAAGCTCGGCGGTGATTCGCTGACGCAGAGTCATCTCGCTTGGCAGGCAATTGTGGATCGAAAGGACGAAAACCTCGCACCAAAACTGCGCGCACTTGTCAGCGACAAAGTAAAGCCCGCAAGCACACGTATCGCCGCGCTCTGGGCAGCGGAGGGGCTGGGTAAAGTGGATGCGGTTTTGCTCAAACCACTGCTCGCTGAAGAAAATCGCAACATTCGCCGTGAAGCCGTGCGCGCCTATGGCGAGGCAGGACTTGTGGACGCGGCAGCCGCACTCGCGCCACTCGCCGATGACACAGACACAACCGTGCGCGCTGAAATCATCCGCACCTGTGGAAGAATTGCTGCGAAAGATCCAAAAGCCATCGCACTCTGCGTGAAGCTGGGACGCGACCCTCTCCCCGGACCGATGGGCCGGGCTACCAACGCCAACAAACAGATCAAAGTGGGCGACGCCTACGACCGCGAGTTTGAGCGCTTCCTCGTCCGCCGCTTTCTGGAAAAGGCACCCGATGCTGTCGCGGCGTGGCTCGATTCACCCGACGCAGAAAAATTGCCCGTCGAAAACCGCCTGCTCGCCTCACTCTCACTCGAACCAAAGACTAGCGCCAAACGCGTCGCACAACTGTTGCCAAAACTCAGCCGCCCGCCGGGACAGGAGGAAGTGATGCGCCTCGTGCAATTCGTCACCGAGCCGGGAGTCGGCGAAGCGCTCACCGGTGCGCTGACAAATCCCACCACACGCCCCGCCGTGCTCGCAGCGTTGCTCGCCGCGCGCACCCGCCTCGACACCGCGAAGCTCACACCACTGCTCGCCGACGCCGCGAAAAGCCTCCTCTCTGGAGACGATGCCGCGCGCGAACTCGGGCTACGACTCGCCACGGACTTCCGTCTCACCACGCTGGAGCCTGACCTCGTCGCGTTGCTCACTGGCAACTCACCAGCCGACCGCCAACTCGCAGCGCTCCGTGCGCTGCGCGAGATGGGCAGCACACAGGCCGAGCTTTTCGTCAAACTCTCCAAAGAATCCAAAGACGCCGTCATCCGCGACGAAGCGCTCAATGCACTCGCACTTTCAAAAAGCGAACAGGCCGGAAAACTCCTCCTCGGAATGTGGAGCGGCCTGACTCCCGCACAGCGCCGCAGCGCACTGGATCGCCTCACGACTCAGAAACCCGGCGCACAAGCCGCGGTCGCCGCCGTTCGCGCGGGCACCATCGCGAAAGCCGACCTCGACGGACCGACGCTCGACAAGCTCCAGACCATTCTCGGCGATAACGCCGACTTGGCCGCGCTGATGAACGAACTGACCGCGCTTTTCCGCCCGGTGCTCATGCTCGACGGCAGCGACAATGCATGGAGCGAAACCGGCATCACGCTCGACGGGCCCTTCACCGTGGAAACGTGGGTGCTGCTGAATCCGAAAGGCCGCGACATCGGTCCCGGCGACGGCATCCTCGGCGTGCCCGGCCAATTCGACATGAATTTCTTCGGCGCAAATTTCCGCGTTTGGAACGGCGCTGGTGACGTCATCATTGCGAAGAAGCCTGTCGTGCCAGGAGTGTGGATTCACATCGCTGTGACACGCGATGCAAACGGCGCGCTGAAAATCTATCAGGACGGCACTCTCGATCAGGATCAGTGCAAACCTGTGCCGCAGAAATTCGAAAACGTCCGTATTGGATTCTCGAATGCAAAAGGCGGGTTAGCCGGTGCGCTCAGCGAATTCCGTATCTGGAGCCGCACCCGCACCGACGACGAAATCAGAAATGATTTTGATCGCAGCTACGAAGACGTTTCGAAACCGGCAGGCCTAGTCTTTTACGCACCGGGCGCAGGTCCATGGGGCAAGCTCCAATCGGGCGCGAGGGTTGCCAAGACAAGCGATTTCCCGCCCGTCCTCACCACCGCCGAAGCCACGGCGCTCGATGCGAAATTTGCAAAATACCGCGCACTCGCCGACAAGCCCGGCGACGCGACGAAGGGCAAGACCGTGACGCTCGTTTGTCAGGCCTGCCACACCATCGCAGGCCAGGGCGGCAACCTCGCACCGAATCTTTCCGGTGCAGGCGCGATGGGCGTTGAGGCACTGCTGCGCAACATCATCACTCCAAATGCCGCGATGGAAAACGGCTACCGCCTTTTCCGCGTGGAGATGAAAAGCGGCGACCTCATCGAGGGCTTCCTCGCCAGCGAGGACAAGGACGCCATCATCCTCCGTGCGCCCGGCGCGCAGGATCGCCGCATCGCACGTGGCGACATCCGCGCTTCGCAATTCCTCCGCCGTTCGATCATGCCCGAAGGTCTGCTCGACACGATGACGCCCGAACAAGTCAGCGACATGTTCGCGTATCTCAAAACGCTGAAGTAACGCCGCATGACTTTCACTCGATGCCTGCTGGTCGCCGCGCTCGCGCTCACTTTCACCTCGTGCAAAGACAAGGCGAAGGAAGAGCGTAAAATCGCGCTTCGTGATTTCATGCACGGCAACACCGGCGACGCCGAACTCGCTGCTGCGATGGAAAAGGCGCGCGCGACTGTTGGTGAGTTTTTAGCCGCGCTGCAAAAGCCAGCGCAGGGGCAGAGCGGCTTCATCGTCCGCAAATCTTTCCCCACAAAAATCGCAGGGAAACAGCAAATCCTGCTCGTCAATTTCGTCACCTACGACGGCACACTTCTCCGTGGCAAAGTGGACGACAACACCTTCCAGCCCGGCAGCGGCGTTCCTCCCGACGGCATGGTCTCTTTTCCGCCCGGCGAAATCGCGGACTGGATGTTCAATGAAAACGGAAAGACCGTCGGTGGCTATATGCTGCGCGTTTTCAAAGCGAAGTTCCCCGAAGATTGGGAGAAGGCGCGCTACGGGGAGAGAATTCAATTCAAAGAATAGCGGAACGCGGCCCTTGCGCTGGGCGGTGCATCAGTCGTAATTTCTCCGCGTATGAAATACAAACTTCTCGCCAGCGTATTCGCCCTCGCAACCACCGGTTGTTTTGTCCCACATCCTCCGCTCCCACCCGGAGCACCGCTGCCTCCCGGCCACCATCACCACTATCCCGGTTACTACGAGCCCGGTCCGCGTGTGTATGTTCCCGGCCCCGGCTACTACGAACCACGGCACCGCGTTTACGTTTACTAAGCTCAGCGTTTCTTTTTTGCGGACGCAGCGGACTTCGCTTTCGCAGTGGTCGAGGATTTCGTCTGCGATTTTGCGCCAGATTTTTTCGCAGGCGTTTCGTCTGTCGTGCGTTTTGTGAATGTGAGGTAAATCACTAATTCACGCGATTTCGTCACGACTTTATCCTCCTTCGCCGTCCTGCTCGTCAGTGGCGCGGTGTGAATGACCACCGTCCCGCCGCTCGTCGTGCCGCCCTCGAAGTAAATTTCCCGAGTGGCGAACTCGACGGTGTTCACCCCGCCGTCGCTCCGTTTTCCATGCGATGCACGGTCAGTAGCCTTGCCGGTGAAATGGATCGTCTTTTCTCCAATGGTCGGCGTGACGTTGATCGCAACCCCAAGCGCTACGTTTCCCGCCCCAGGCACTGTCTCCGGTTGCGTGACTTCGATGCTCGCGCATTTTCCGGGCGTCGTGATGACATGTGGGGCGCTGAGAACATCCACGCCCTTGATCTGGTCGAGCTTTGCCGCGGATGCGGGCACTTCCATGCCCGCCGGGATGTCCGCCAGCTTTGCAACGACTTCGATGGTCGTGGCCGCGCTGGCGTAGCAGGTGAGCAGCAATGCGAGGCAAAAATATTTCATGGTAGATTGTGTATGCAGATGAAGGCGATTTTTACCAGCCGCACGTTATTCATGTTGCACAAAAAATGAAGCCGGACGCTTCACAACGTCCGGCCTCAGATTTTGATGAGCTTTCGGTTTGTTTATGTCGGCAGGTTCAGTTCGATGAGGCCGAAACCTCCGTTTCTCCGGCGTTGCAGGATATTGACGCGCTCGGTCTTCGAATTCATGAACACGATGAATGGCCGGTTCGCTGCCATTTCGAGTTGGAGGACGGCTTCGTCCACGAAGAGCGAGTGAACCGTGTATTTCTCCGAGTGCAGATGCTTGGGCTCGGCCTCCTCGATTTCAAATTGCTCGTCAATGTGCAGCACCTGCTCCTCGATATGCTGCGGCAGATGTTTACGCGGACGATGCGAGCGGAGCATCTTGGTTTTATACTTCCGCATCTGCCGCGTGACTTTTGCGACGACCCCGTCAATCGCCGCATACATATCATCACACTCCATGTCGGCTTCGATGGTGATGTGATTCGCGCAATGCAGGATGATTTCGGCGCTTTGCCGGTGCTTGCTGACATCGAGAATGACGTGCACCTCGATGATGCGCGGATAGTCCAGATGGATGTGATCAATTTTGCTTTTTGCGTAGTCGCGAATTGCGTCAGTGACACTGACGTGACGACCGGTGACTCGAATTGGCACATTAACGTTGGCTGTTTGCATGTTGTTTCTCCTTTGTTGTGTTTATTCTGGGAAAGATGAGCATCACATCGAAAAGTTTTCGCCGAGGTAGAGGCGGCGTGCCTCGGGGTTGTTGATGAGAAATTCCTTCGTGCCCTGCATGAGCACGCGCCCCTCGAAAATCAAATAGGCGCGATCCACGATGCTCAGGGTCTCGCGGACGTTGTGGTCGGTGATAAGAATGCCGAGTCCAAGTTTGCGCAGACCGCTCACGATGCCCTGCACGTCCTGCACGGCGATGGGATCCACGCCGCTGAAAGGCTCGTCTAGCATCAGGAGGCTCGGCTCGGTCACGAGCGAGCGGGCGATGGTGAGACGGCGCTTTTCACCGCCGGAGAGCGTGAGTGCGAGTTGCTTGCGAACGTGCGCGATGCCGAATTGCTCCAGCAGTTCATCGCAACGTGCCTTCCTCGCCGCCTTGTTCATCGGCGTGGTTTCGAGGATGGCCATGATGTTTTGCTCCACGGTGAGCTTGCGAAAAATGCTCTCCTCCTGCGGGAGATAGCCCATGCCCATGCGCGCTCGCTTAAACATCGCGAGGTCGGAGACATCCTTGCCATTGAAAATCACCTTGCCAGAATTGGGACGAACAAGACCCACGATCATATAAAAGCTGGTCGTCTTTCCAGCGCCGTTCGGGCCGAGCAGGCCGACGATTTCCCCCTTCCGGCAATTAATGTCCACGCCGTTCACCACGGCGCGTCCGCCGTAAATTTTCACAAGCTGCTCGGTCTGCAACATCGGTTCGCCGGTTGCAGGAACGCGTTCTGTTTCAGGAGCGGGTGCGGAGATGGACATGATTCAGCGGAGTCCGGCTTGATCGGGTTTAGAATCGTGCTTGGCAGGCTGGGCGTCGAGAGCGCTCGAATCAATCAGCCGCGTGATGTGATAGCCGTGAACGTCAATTCTCCCGTCCTGATTCATGATGATGACACACCCCTCCTCCTTGGAAATGATCTCCTTGTTGAGTTCTCCGTTCACTGAAAGCGCCACGCGCGGCCATCCCGTCAGCGTGCAGGTTTTTTTGTCCGGCTCATAGACCGCCTTTTTCCCCTTTCCAATATAGTGCTGCAATTTCCCTTCAGCATCCGGTTTGTCCTGAACAATGATCACATTGCCCTCGGCAATCGCCTTCTCGATGTTGCCGCCGGTATCGGTCTTCGCTGCTTTTTCGCCGGGCTTCGCCGTGGCTGCTTCCGCCGGTTTTACTCCAGCCGGCGGAACAGTCTTGGGCGCTTTGGGGTCGTTTGGTTTTGCGGCAGGCTGGGGCTTTTTGAGATGCACCGTCAGTTTGTCGCAATCCAAATTGAACTGCGGATCCTTCACATCCACCTCGGTGGTGAAAATTGCGATATGCTCCTTGTTATCGAGGCTGGCTTCGCGGGCGATAATTTCCGTGGGTGCCTTTGTCTGTTTGGCTGCAGCAGGATCGCCGTGCGCGGCCTGGTCAGGGCTTGCCTGGGCCGCTTTGGGCACAGGGAGCTTCTCAGGCTCGTGTATGATCGGTTTAATTTCCACGCTTCCGCCGTCGAACTGCAACCCCTGCGCCCCTGCGGATGCAACGATTGCTGTGAGTAACGCCACGATGGCGAATTTTTCACGATACTTCATTTTTGTTCCTCCTTGATTGGCTGTATTTCGATCTTTGCTTTCTTTTCCGTCGGCTGTTCCCCGGTCTCGTCGGAGAGGTTGTAAATAATCATCTTCACTCCGCCTCCAAGCGTTCCCTTTCTCGTCTCGAGATTGAAAGTCATGTTGTTGCCGGTAATTTCAAAATCGTCCCGCTTTACATTTACTCGCACCTTGGATGTCAGATCCTGCGTCTTGTTGTTCAGCACCGAGTCCGGAAGATCCATGTCCATGTCGTGGCTGCCGTCGTCCTTGAACATCTCGATTCGCATCTCCTGCAACTTGATGTTCTCGTCGTCTATCCACGTCGCGGTTCCGATGTGAAAGTTCATCGTGAGCTTACCGTTCGAATCATACATGGGGATTTTCAACCCCTTCTGCGGATGCCCCGGAGGCACTGGCAGACTCAGACTTCGATCTTTCTTTCCGGAGGCCTTGTCCGTCTTGCCGTCCTTTTTCTCGGCGGACTTCACATCCTTCGCAGGGGCGTCCTTTTTTTGCTCCTTCTTCGGCTCATCCTTCTTCGCAGCGACCTGCGTAAAGCCGATCACCGCTCCGAGGACAAAGATGACTGGCTTAACGAACGAGCGCATGGATTTGAATGAGAGTGTTCAAGAGCGCGGGCAATTGTGCCAGCGGAATTTGATTCGGCCCGTCACTTAAAGCGCGCGACGGATCCTCGTGCGTTTCGATAAACACACCGTCACACCCCGTCGCCACCGCCGCCCGCGCGAGCACCGGCGCGAGCACGCCGTCGCCGCTCGTCGTGTCGCCGCCGCCGCCGGGACGCTGCACGCTGTGCGTCGCATCAAAGACCGCGAGGCAGCCCAGCTCCCGCATCCAGTATAGCGACCGCATATCCGCCACCAGATTGTTGTATCCGAAAGTCGTCCCGCGCTCCGTGAACATGAACCGCTCACAGCCAAACGCCTTCAATTTCACCGCGATATTCTTCACATCCCACGGCGCGAGGAACTGCCCCTTCTTCACATTCACCGCCCGCCCCGTCTCCGCCGCCGCCTGGATCAAATCCGTCTGCCGGCACAGGAACGCCGGGATTTGCAGCAAATCAATAAACTCCGCCGCCGCCCGCGCCTCCTCCGGCGAATGCACATCCGTCGTCACCGGCACATTCAGCTCCTTCCCGATCGCCGCAAGCAACCCGCACCCGTCGCGCAGCCCCGGCCCGCGCGCACTCTTCACACTCGTCCGGTTCGCCTTGTCATAGCTCGCCTTGAAAATGAACTGCGCCCCCAACTCGCGGCAGACGCCGTGAATCGCCCGCGCCATCCGCCACACAAATTCCTCCGATTCGATCACACACGGCCCGAGGATGAACACCGGCTCCGCGCCGCCCCACGTCACATTCCCCGTTTGAAATTGCGGCCTCACTTCGTGCTCTCCTTCATCGCCTCGGTGAGAGCCCCCTGCAAAAGCGTGATGCCATTATCCAGCGCCCCCAGCTCCTCCGCGCTCAAATTCCCATCCGTCTTCCAGCGCAACATCACCAGATGATCCACATACATCTTCCCGAGCTGGAGATTCGGCGGAGGCGAATTCGGCGGACGGCTCGGATGCTTGCCCAGCGCAAAAAGCGCCTGCTGCGTCTGCATGAGGAGAAACTCCAAAAACGTCTGAGTCAGCTCCCCGGATTGTTTCGTGCGTAAAACTTCTGCCATGCCCCCACGCTACGCACTCCCGCCCGTCCGCGTGAAGATCAGATTTCACCCGCACCGTGAAATTTCCCTCACGCGTGAACCCATTGCTCCTAGTGAAGAACGCGTCAGGCTTGCGCGAAACCACACCGTTGGGCGACGAGGGCGGTGTCACAAAATCGGCAGAGCGAAAAAACCGGACAAATGGTGATACCTGAAAAATCATCGTCTTGAATATCCACTTCATCATGTAACATCGCACAGCGATCGGTGTCGGCATACGTCATCACAAACACCACCGCACCTTGATTTCCATGAAAACAAAATCGAAACAACCTCGTTGCAGCCGGATCGTTCTCACGGGCGGCCCCGGCGGTGGAAAAACAACAGCGGCGGATCTTTTCCGGCGGGAGATTGGCGATGCCGTGGTGATTGTCCCGGAGGCGGCGACAATTCTTTTCCAGGGCGGCTTTCCACGCTCGGGCGAAGGCCATGCGCTGAGCTACGCGCAGACGGCGATTTTCAATGTGCAGCGGAATCTGGAGGATGTGCAGGCCGCGCTTTATCCGGGGCGGACGCTGCTTTGCGACCGTGGCACGGTGGACGGCGCGGCATACTGGCCCGATGGCGACGGTGACTATTTTCAGTTCGTAGGCACGACGCTCGAAGCGGAACTTCGCCGCTATGATGCGGTGATCTTTTTCGAGACGGCGGCGGTCGGCGGTGCATCCATCGAGGGCGGCAATCCCGTGCGCACCGAGACAATGGAGGAAGCGGTGCGTCTTGATGCAAAACTGCGCGCCCTTTGGGGACGGCATCCGCGCTTCATCCTCGTGCCGCACAATCCCTCGTTCTTCAAAAAGATCAGCTTCGGCCTCGCCGCGCTGGAAAGCATCGTCGCGCAGCTTTCGACGGAGGAGAAAAATCGCGGCGTCCGGGCAAAGGCGGGCAAGAGGCGGAGATGACGCGATCTCAACGCTGGTATTTTGCCATTTGCATTGGATAGAGACTCACTCGTGCAATCTCGAAATTTTCTACTCTTCCTTGCAGTCGTCGCCTTCGTTCGCTGCGCAACCGGCGGTGAACCGGAGACTGCTCCGTGTCAGGACACACTCACAGGCACTTGGGGAGGAATGCGCCCGCGCCTCGGGAAGAGCGGCATTACTTTTAACGGCAGTTATCTCGGCGAATTGATGGGCAACACCACCGGCGGACGGCAAAAAGGCGGGGAATATGCCGGGCTGCTCATGTTTAATCTGGATTTCGACGCGGAAAAACTCGCCGACTGGACAGGCGCCACGTTGCGCATCTCGGCGATCTATCCGCACGGCGGCAATATCGCTCAACAGAGGGTCGGCGACCTCGGCGGATTGAGCAACATCGAAGCCTACGATTCATTCCGGCTTGCCGAAGTGTGGCTCGATCAAAAATTCCTCAGCAATCGTGCCTCCATTCGTATCGGCCTGATGACCTCCGATACCGATTTCTATGGAGTCGATACATCCTCGCTCTTCATCAACTCGGACTTCGGAGCACCCGCTGCCGAGACGATAAACTTCCCGATGCCCTCGTATCCTTTCACCGCTCCCGGCATCCGCCTCCGTTATGAGCCTGACGAGAAATCTTACATCCAGTTCGCCGCCTACGACGGCAACCCCGCTCCCGGCGTCCTCACCGACCCCACTCCCGGCGCGGCAACATCCAACGACTACAACAAACACAACACACGCATCGCACTCCGCAGCGACGAAGGTGCGATGTTCTTCGCAGAAATCGGCTGGCATACACCCAAGCCCGCCAGCTGTGAAAAAAAAGCGCCGCTCGCCACGTGCCTCAAACTCGGCGGCGCCTATCACACCGATCGTTTTGCGGACATCGGTGACATCACGCTCGGAGTCCCCCACCCTCGCAGCCACCGTGGCGATTCATCCATTTACATCAGCGCCGAGCAGGACGTCTGGCGTGAACCCGGCTCGACCAACGACGGTCTCGCCGCATTCCTCCGCTTCGCACATGCACCGGCAGATCGAAATTTAATCCGCAACAGCGCCGAAGCCGGCCTCACCTATCGCGGCATCTTCCAAAGCGAAGCCCGCGACACGCTCGCACTCGGAGTGGCGTGGCTCGACATCAGCCCGCGCGTCGCCGCCGCACAACGCACACTGGGCTCCCACGCACAGGACTACGAAACAGCCGTCGAACTCACCTACCAGCGCGCTCTCACGCCGTGGTGCAGCATCCAGCCGGACCTCCAATACATCATCCACCCCGGCGGCAGCAGCGAACTCGGCAACGCACTCGTCATCGGCCTCCGCACCACGATTACCTTCTAGCGAAAATCACGCGCTCAGGCCGCCTGCGCCTTGCCGAGCGTTGCCATGATGCTTTGGAAAAACACACGGCCATCCGTGCTGCCGAGGCGTGCGTCGCAGGCGCGCTCAGGATGCGGCATGAGGCCGAAAACATTGCGCCCCGCGTTACAAATCCCCGCGATGTTTTCCAGCGCACCGTTTGGATTCGCAGCATCGCCCGTCTTGCCGTTCACATCGCAATAGCGGACGAGCACACGGCCCTCCGCATTCAGCGAAGCAAGCGTTGCTGCGTCGGCGGTGTAGCTCCCCTCCCCGTGCGCGATGGGCACATTCAGCACCTGCCCCACTTTGGCGGCGGAAAGAAATGGGTTGCCCGTGTTTTCCACGCGCAGGCGGACGTGCTCGCAGATGAAATGCAAATCGCGGTTGCGGATGAGCGCGCCGGGGAGCAGCCCGCTTTCGCAAAGAATCTGGAAGCCATTGCAAATGCCCATCACCAGCACGCCGCGCTTCGCCTGCTCGATGACCGATTTCATCACCGGCGAAAAGCGCGCGATGGCTCCGCAGCGAAGGTAATCGCCGTAGCTGAACCCGCCCGGCAGCACGATCAAATCGTAGCCCGCAACGCTGTCCTCCTTGTGCCAGACAAAGTCGGTCGCAAAACCAAACTCCTTCAAAACAAGATGGCAGTCTTGATCACAATTCGAACCCGGAAAACGGATGACGGCGGCTTTCATGGCTTACTTCTCCACCACCAGTTCGTAATCCTCGACGACGGGATTGCTCAGCAAATCGCGCGCGATTTCGTGGAGCTGCGCCTCGGTCGCGCCGTCCACTTCGAGTTCGATCATTTTCCCCACGCGGGCGCTCTGCGCGCCGGGCAGGCCGTGGTGGCGCATGGCGTCGCGCACAGCCACACCCTGCGGATCGAGGATGCTGCGCTTTGGCATCACGATGACTTTAGCTTTCATAGAGCGCGTGGGGATAAGGACTCCGCGCGCGGCTGTCGAGTGTCCAATGCAAACCGCATCGCAAAAATACACATCCGTCCCATCCCGCCATCTTCCTTTCAAAACAAAGCAGGTAGCGCGAATACACAGCCCGCCAATCTTTCCTTCCAAGGAATGCGCGCGTTCCCGGAAGCGGAAACGTTCGCAAAAGCCCCGAAGTCCCACCACATCCCCGTATGTAACACTCAAAGATCCCAATCCAATTCTAACTTTTTCCACGCTCCACCTTGACACCTTTCATAGGAGGCGTTTCGGTCATCACGGTTGAATTTTCCACATTAAATTTTTACCATCGTATGTAACGTCCACTGAATGCTGTTCTTCCTTCCCTGAAACATCCGCCACAAGAAGCCCACTATATTCGTTTCCGTTGCGATGGATGAGGGAAAGACTTTTCAAGCGGATAGATTGAGTTGCAGGATTGCTGCCCCAAGTGCTCTGAATGCTTGTGCTGACTTGATCGCGCAGTTCGTCAACCGAAAGACGTTGCCAACCGAGAAACAGTCCCGCGATACACAAGAGAGTAGCTGCAACTGCCCCTGTGCCCAGCAAGGAGATTAACGTCGAATTGGAAGATTGCGTGCCGCGTTCTTTAAGCGTTCTAGCCCGTTTGAACAGATAGACAGGGAACACAATAATCCAAAGAAGTATGCAGCCTAACAGCCATGAAAAGGAACCACTGTTAAATGAATATGGTTTCTTGCTGGATGAAATCTGTAGTCGATGTGAGTCAACGGCTGTCCAAATGGTTGTCAGAATTACGATAGCGTAAAGTGCGTAGGTGAGCATTGTGTGGACTGGGTTTTTGGTGGGTGGGTAGCGACGCCTAACTAGTGTCTCACAAACAAAAGCGTTGTATTTGTGAGGGCCTTTATGGGCAACGGAATCGTTGGAATAAGACGGGGTGGGAAGTGCATGGGCGTGGGTTTTTGCCGAAATCACGGGATCGGGCAACAAGATAGTTGGTTCTTGCGCGCATGGCGGAGTAAATCCCGTGATAAATGATCCGGCCGGTGCGCAGACCGGCGGCGGGTGAAAACCTTGTTCGCTCCGCTGGCTGACGGCCTTCTCATTTGCACACGCGGTGAGCGGGCGCAGATTTGCGCCATGAACACGCAGCCAAGTTCATCGCGGCCCCGCTGGGGCAGGCTTTGGCGTTGAGGAAGTGACAGCTTCATCGGCGGAGGCGGGGGTTTGTATGGTGAAAACGGGCGCTTCGGGGCGGGAGGCGGGTTTCTCCGGGAGGAAAGCACTTATCTCAGAGAAGAAAGCGACTGCTTCAGGGGGGAAGGCAGGTTTCTCTCTGTCGGACACAGTTGCGTCAGACGTTTCCGCAGTTGTTTCCATGACACAGACGGTTGTTTCCGTAACGCAGACGGTTGTTTCCGTGACGCAGACGGTTGTCTCCGTGACGCAGACGGTTGTTTCCGTAACGCAGACGGTTGTTTCCGTGACGCAGACGGTTGTTTCCATGACGCAGACGGTTGTTTCCATGACGCAGGCGGTTGTCTCCGTAACGCAGACGGTTGTTTCCGTGACGCAGACGGTTGTTTCCGTGACGCAGACGGTTGTTTCCATGACGCAGACGGTTGTCTCCGTGTCGCAGACGGTTGGTTCCGTGACGCAGACGGTTGTCTCCGTGATTGACACAGTTGCTTCCATGGCGGACACAGTTGCGTCAGGGACGGAGACAAGTCTCTCCCGACGGAGGGAGATGGCGGCTTTTTGCGAGACGAACCCTTT
>CAIYUV010000137.1 GCA_903929475.1 uncultured Spartobacteria bacterium | reverse complement strand
TCCGCCCCAAGCAAACCTTTCGCGCAAAGCAGATTCATCAGCGCGATGTCTATTTCCTCAAGCTGATCCGGTTTGAGTTGGAGCAGCTCTTCCAAAGTGCGCGGGGGCTGCTCCTTGATCTTTGCAGTCTCTTTCGGCGGAGGCTTTGCAGCGGGCCAAATGAGGAACGTAGCAAAAGCGGAAACTACAAGAAGCACGCCCGCAATGATCCAGCGCCGACGCCTGCGAGACACTACTGCGGCCTGCTCCAACTCGGCGAGTTGAATGAGGTTTCGGCGTCGCTTGGTGTTCATGGGCTCGCAGCGTCTGCCCGCTTTTATTTTTGCGTCAAGCTGAGAAGCAGCGCATTTCGCCAGTTATCCTGAGACGGCGGCGCAAACACGCAGTTTTCGGCTCGACGACACGGCCCAAGGCTGATTCACTGTTCATGTTCAAAGTAGCTCTGCTATGAACGCTCTCTCCATACCACTACCCGTTACCGTGAGGCAGCGCGGCGAAATTGTCGGCATCGTTGCCGGTATCGTGTGCTTTCCCGTCGCGCTATACGTGGGTGCGATGGAGGGGCTGTTTCCAAATGGCCCGGCGGCACTCGTTTTGCCCATAGTGATTTTGACCGCACTCGCAGGTGCAATCGCCAGTCTCACTGCGGACGAGAGCAAAGCGCCCGACATTGGCGGTGTGCCGCTTCGCGTAGGTGCGCGTGCGGGTTTTATAGCGTCACTTGTTGCCGGGGCGTTCACCGTTCTTGCCTCCACATTCCATTCTTTTGGAATTGGTTCCCCTGCGAGTGTCGAATCCAACTTCGGAATTTTCAGGCTTCTTCTCCCGTCGTCGCCCGCTTCACGCGTCATTGTGCTCACGCTTCTTGCGCTGCCACCTTCGCTTTTCTTTGGCCTCACTGGGGCGCTGCTTGCAGGGATGCTGAAAACGCATCCATCCACTTCGGATGAAACCGCATCAACAGAAGCCCCGTTACAGCAAGAGCGCAGCGTGGTTTTTCTCGTCGCCTTGCTACTCACACTCGCGGGTTACTTCTCGCCGTTGCTTTTGATTTTCAAACCAAAGCCTGCGCCCGTTGTTGTCGCCGCTCCTCAGCCGGTGCAGCCGAAGGCAGAGCGACCAGTTGCGTCGCTCGCACTCACTGCGCCTGCTCCGCCGAAATGGCGTTATGAAAAGCCTGTCGCATTCGACACCGCAGAGGCGGGGCGCATCGTAGTCAAGGAAGAGCGCAATCTTGGTGAAGTCGAAACTCAGATGCCCGCCGCCATTTCGCCCGATGGACTGCGTTTTGCCTATTTTCGCAACGACGGCGGACGACGCATCCAAGTGATGGAACTCGAAACGCTCGACGTGATTGCGAGCACTCAGATGGCGGCGACTCCTAAAACAATGGCATGGTCGCCTGACTCCAAGATGCTTCTCATCACGACTGAAGATCGAGGAATCTTGGTTTTCGACGCGACCAATTCGCGTCTCCTTTCCCTCCCTCTGCCACGCGGTGCGCGTGTGCCCGATGGATTTCCGAATTGGTGGGAAGACAAAGAGGTTCTGTTTGCCTACAGCCGCGTGTCTCCTTCGGTGCTTAATCTCGATACCCTCCGCACTGCGCCGTCCGAAGAATCTACAACATGGAAAGCCATGACCGCGAAAGAGCGTAGTGAAGCACGGACTCTTCGTGAATCCATTCTGCCGCGCAACAAACGATGGGAAATGCGCGTTGAAGCCGCTGTCCGTCGCTAT
>CAIYUV010000136.1 GCA_903929475.1 uncultured Spartobacteria bacterium | reverse complement strand
TCGCCGACGCTCACGCCGCCGATGGCGTATCCATCGAAACCAATCTGCACGAGCGCCTCGGCGCTTTCGCGTCGCAGGTCGGCGTAGCTGCTGCCTTGCACGATGCCGAATTTCAGTCCCGGCGTTTCCACCTCCTTGCACATCGCGGCCCATTTCAGCGTGAGCGCAAGGCTCTTTGCAGCGTAGTCGCGCTCACAGGGATGCGGCGGGCATTCGTCGAAGAGCATGCAGATGTCGCTGCCGAGCACGGCCTGGATTTCCATCGCTTCGCGCGGGCCGAGGAACATCGGCGAGCCGTCGAGGTGATTTTGAAAATGAACGCCCTCGGGGGTGATCTTGCGCAGCTTTGCGAGGGAGAAGACTTGGAAGCCGCCGCTGTCGGTGAGGATGGGGCCGTCCCAACTCATGAAGCGATGGAGGCCGCCGAATTTTTTCATCACCTCCATGCCCGGTCGCACGAAGAGGTGGTAGGTGTTTCCCAAAATGATCTGCGCTTTCAGCTCGCGCAGCTCCATCGGCGAGACGGCCTTCACCGAGCCTTGCGTGCCCACGGGCATGTATATGGGCGTCTCGATGACTCCATGCCGCGTGACGAGCCGGCCACGGCGGGCTTTGGAGGAAGGATCGGTGGCGAGCAGTGTGAACATGAACTAGGCGCGCTCGCGGGCGATTTCCTCCGCATCCACGAGCGAGAGAAATACGTTTTCCAGCGCGCCCTTTTCGGCGCTCAATGCGCGCAATTCCTCGACGGTGCCGAGCGCGATGAGCTGGCCGCGATGGATGATGCCGATGCGGTCGGCGAGTTCCTCGGCGACGCTGAGTTGGTGAGTGCTGAGAAAGACCGTCATGCCTGCGCGTGCGCGTGCTTTGAATTCATCCTTCACGATGCGCGCGTGCATCGGGTCGAGGCCGACCATTGGTTCATCAATGACGAGCACGCTCGGCTCGTGGAGCAGTGCGCTGCTGATGACGAGGCGCTGGCGGATGCCGTGGCTGAGGTTTTCGGTGAGTTCGTGGCGGTAGTCGTGGAGGTGAAAGCGATCAAAGAGCGCCTCGGTGCGCTGCTCGATGTCGGCGGATGCGATGCCGAAAATGTCGCCGACAAAGTGCATGAACTCGATGCACGTCAGCTTGTCGTAGGTGAAAGGAAAATCCGGCACGTAGGCGAGCTGCGCCTTGGCTTTCTCGGGTTCTTTTTGCACGTCGTAGCCGCCGACGATGGCCGTGCCGCTCGTCGGACGGAGCAGACCGGCGAGCATTTTGATGGTCGTCGTCTTGCCTGCGCCGTTCGGCCCGAGGAAGGCGAAGAACTCGCCCTGCTTGACGTCGAGGTCGAGGTTGTCAACTGCGGTGAGTGCGCCGAAGGATTTGGTGAGAGAGCGGATTTGGATCACGGGAAAATGTCGGATGTCGAATGACGGAATGACGGGCGGATGTCGAATCACGAATGCAGCCGTGCGCTCACGGCCTGATTGCAAACCGGGATGCTCGGATGATTTTTAACCACGGATAACACGGATTTTCACGGATAATAGACTGCGCATCGGAGAGGAAAACATCCATGCTATCCGTGAAATCCGTGGCTCAACAACGAGTCGTTTAAACTTGGGTGAGCAGATGAATTTCAACCACGGATGACGCGGATGTTCACGGATAAGGGAACGCGCATCAGTGGAAAAACATCCGTGGTATCCGTGAAATCCGTGGTCAAGCATCCGCGAGAATCCGGGGAGCGTTGCAGCTATCCGGGTGTCTCCTGTTTGGCCTTTGCACTTTCCGAAAATGCGGGTTCACCGCGCAGCCAGCGTTCCTGCGGCTCCGGGCTGGCGAGTGCTTCGGCGAGGGCGCTGCCGAGGTCGTAGGCGGTTTTGTCAAAGCCCGCTTCGATAAATGCGAACGTGCTGCCGTCGCTCGCAACGGTCATCGCCAGCTTCGTCTCCGCGTGCGAACCGCTCTTTGCCGCGAGGTCGTCCGGGTTTTGAAAAGCGCGTTCGCAGATGCGCACATCCTGCGAGTGTCCGATGCGGCACACACCCGGACGCCCGGGGTGCGCGCTGCACTTCATGTCGCGCAGCAGCGGACACGCGCGCACCGTGCGGAGATGCTGCTCCAGAGTCAGCCCCGCCACCGCCGCCGCGTGAGCCTGCGCCCGCTCCAGAACGGCATCGCACTCGGCGGATGTGAAGTTTTTCCGAATCCAATCCGCCAGCGCGAACACCTCGTGCGCCCGCGTATCAATCTTCGCGAGATGGCAGCACGCCCCGCAGCCCGCCTTGCAATCCACGCGCACCTCGTAGTCGGCAAAGAGCTGCGCTTCGAGCTGGTTCAGCCGCGCGTGGGCGCGAAGCGTGGCAGCGTGAAATTGCTCCGCAGCCTCCGCCCCCGCGATGTCCTCCGCCGCAGCGTCGCGGAAAGCGGTGGCGAGTTCGAGCAAGTCTTCGCGTGTCATACCGCCACTCCTCCACGAAGCGGCCGCGAATATCGAGCATCTACTTGCGGAGATGCTTCACAATGGAATGAGAGTCAGTTTGTAAAAGATGAGGACAGTTTCGTCATTACTCCTGCGGTGAATTTGGATCGAGCCGGAGGTTCTTTTTCAAAATTTCGCGGCGCTTTTTATCCCTCAGCCGTCGCAATCCTTCTTCAACATCCTGCTCTGTTCGATTCTTGGTCTTCCATTGTTCCGGAGTTTTTGTGGGTATGTTATTTTCAAAATTCGGAGGTGGAGACTGGAAATTGCAGGCCCTGATCATGGCGCTCACGATGGCAATGACAACGACGAATAGCATGGCGGGATTGCCTCCCAATGGGGCGGCGTCAGTCCTCGCGGGTGATCTGCGACCGAATCGCGCCAGCCTTCCGCGGAGATACGGCATGGAAACACCTGCGTGGCGGGCTATGAGCGTCACTGCCCGCCGCGCTGCACGACGGAGCGACTCATTGCTACGAAGGGTCGCATAATCTGCGCTGCGCAGTTTTTGCATCTGTTCTTCATAGGCCGTGCGGCGACGTTCCGGCGCGGTCTCTGCCACGGCGCATACAGCGTTAGCGACGGCCCATTGGGAGCGATTAAACGGATCGAGACCGTCGTAGCGCAATTCGTCGAGCAGGAAACGGGCGCCATTCGTGTCGCCATTTTGTGAAATGTGGATCGCAACCCAGAGCTTGTGTGTGTCTGACGTATGGTCGCGCCGAAGCTGCAGCGCCCGCCGGGAGGCCTCGAACGCCTCATCGTCCCGGTTCGTGCTGCGCAACGTGATGACAATGTTGATCAGCATCCACGGTGCGATATCGCTGCGCTCACGCCAGTTTGCGAACCACTTTGCGGCGTCGCGGACACGGTTGTTGTGAACGTAGGCAAAACCGATTTGCCCCCACAATGTTGTATTAGCGGTCAGTAAGGCACGATGTTTGCGCAGCAGGGGGCGGATATACTCGGTCTTTTTGCGCTCGCCACATTCTTCGATGAAGATGCCCCAAGCTCTAAGGGTGAGTTCGCGCGATGGATCGAGTTTGTAAAGTATCCGGCGCCTTTTCCATGCGCCGCGATGCGTAAAACAACGGACCCAAATCACTGCTGCAGTGGTGTTGAGTTTTTCATCGGCGAGTTGCTTTTCAATGAGACTCTCTACGCTATTCTGCCAGCCCGCATCGAACAGTGCGGTCGCCGCGACATTTAACGCGCCGGAGTCACGCTCCGGTATGCAAAGGAGCGTGGAAAAGCATGAGATTGCAGCATCACCATTCGCTTTTGCGGCCAGCAGCCGCACTTCGGCTGCCGTGGTATCCGCGCCGGGTAAATGTTTCTTGAGCAGATCCAGTGTGGCCTGTGCTGCTTCTGCTTTTTTCTTCTTCAGATGCTCGTTAAACAGAGTGAACCCGGCGAAACCATAGCTCGGATCAATGGCAAAGGCCCGTTGCAGCACGGCGAGCGCGGCATCGTGGTGCCCCAGTTTGAATTCAGCATCCGCTAGGTATCCGAGCGGAATGGCATTGCGCGGTGCGAGGCGGGCCATTCTCCCTGCGGCATCCTTGGTGATTTCGTGTTCACCCATTTTGTCGCTCCATTCGGCGATGCACTCCCAAGCCCAATAAAAATCCGGCTCGGTCTCTGCAATCTTGCGCATGTCGCTGAGCGCGCCTTTCAAATTGCCGCGAGCAGCCTTCACCCAGGCCGCGCGCGCGCGAAGCGAACGGGGCACCTGATTTGCAAAAATGGCTGGGGCACACGCAGCCGCCGCATCATCGTAGCGCCCTGCAGCGACCAGCAGCCATGCACGGCTGTCGTGTGCGCGAAGGTGGCGCGGGTTCAGTTCGAGCGCACGGTCGAGCATCGCGAGGCGTTCATCGAGCCGGTCGTCCGGGAGCATTTCCGCAAGCCTGAGCCATGAGTCCGCCTCGCCACCTCGTGTCTGCGTAAGTTCGCGGGCCAGTTCGACAGCATGGTTTTCGCTTGGTGGCGAACATCCGCGCAACATATCCCAGGCCCAGCCATATGTGGGGTCAATCCGTATCGCGTGGGCGAGGAGTTCGGGCACACGCGGGCTGCGGCCCCTGCGCCAGAGCAGGTCGGCGAGGTATCCGTAGTTTGCCGGTTCCAGCGGCGAGGCGGCGATCGCTTCTTCGAGGACGCGTTGAGCGTCGTCGTATTGTTCGAGGCGCTGATGTGCCTCGGAAAGCGCTCGCGCAGTGAAGCCCCACGTGGGGCTGAGCTCGAATGCGCGGCGGAGCGCTTCGATTTCCGATTTGAAGTCGCGTTTTTCACGATGGACGAGTGCGAGGTCGTTCCACAGTCGTGCATTGAGGGGAAATCTTTCGACCGCCTCCAGTGCGAGGGGCAGCGCCTCGACGGCATGGTGTGTGTCGCAGAGCTGGCCGATGAGGGCGGACCATGCGTGCCACATATCGGGTCGTGCAGCGTGGGCGGCACGGAGGTTCGCAAGAAGTTCCGCAGGTTCCAGCAGAGGATATGCGGCGCGGACATAGCCGAGCAACCCGTCACCGAGGACAACCTGCCGCTCCAATTCACTCAGAATGAAAGCGAGTGCTTCCCTGCGCGCGACATTGTCCTGACAGCATTCGAGGAGGTTCGAAATGGCATGGCTGTGATCGACGGAAAGGCGGATAGCCTCGCGAGAAGCCTCTGCTGCCTCTGCATGACGGGCTGCGAGAAGGAGGACCCGCCCACGGACGCTGTGACAGTTGGGTTCATGCGGCTCCAGTGCCGTGGCTGCAGCGCACAGAGTGAGGGCTTCATCAAAACGCCCGAGTTCGGAAAGGACGAGCGCGAGTTCCCGCATGGCCCATGCGTCGCCGGGTTCGATGGCGAGCAAATCATGAATCGCAGGCTCCGAGGCCTGCGGGCCGTCTTCGCGGAGTTGCTCGATGAGCAGCCGGCGCAGCGGCAGGTGAAATGGAAAGAGCGCGACCTGATCGCGCAATTGTGCGAGCGCCGCCGTGCGCCCCTCGACTTCCGCGATGAGCCGCGTGGCGTTGCGCTGCACGTTAAAATCGAGCGGATTTTCGCCCAGCGCGAGGCGTGCAAGACGGAGTGCTTCACGCAGGTCGCCACGGTAGTCGTTGATAGATGCCGCGGTTCGCAGCCACTCCGTGCGTGTGCATTTGCCCTCCGCGTGGGTGAGTAGTTGACTCGCGCGCTCCTGCTGGCCCTGACGTGCGAATTTGTCCGCCGCAAAAAGCAGCAGCACTCCGTCGTCCGGTCGTTGTGCAAGCGCCGTTTCAAGTATCGCATTTGCATCCGTATCGCGACCCAGCGCATCGAGCGCCCAGTGCAACGTCATTGCCGGTTGTGCCGATTTCGTTCCATCGTCCGCGACACGCTTGCGGAAAATTGCGAGCACGTTCTCGGCGCAGCGTGAATAGCGGGCGGCGATGAACCAGGATCGTTGCGCGTAGTCGGCCTTGTCGCGCAGGCACGCCGCGTAGCGGTAAAGTTCGGTCGCCTCGACGAACCGGCGCTCATCCCACAGCAGGCCTGCGTAGGTGTGAATGTTCTCGGAGTCGCCGGGCTGCGCACGCAGCGCGCGGAGAAGCCATCGGCGCGCCTCGTTGCGCTGGCGGGCATCCGCACGGAGTTCATCACCAAGTTCCCGCCAGAAAAAAGGCTCCGGCTTTTTGCCCTTCGCAAGTTCCTCAAGCCACGCGCGGCGGTCGGCGTTGCGGGCGAGATCCCGCAGCGAGGTGTAGCGCGCCCAGCGGAGATTGTTGCTGTCGGGAAACAGCTTTAGCAATTCCTCCGTGGCGGAGAGGGCGCGGGGCTGGCTGCCATCATACCACGCAAGCTCGCGTCTTGCGGTGATGGTGAGGCGGTCGGCTGGTGCGGCGGCTTCGAGCGAGGCAAGGGCTTTCGCTGCTTCCTCGCGATTGTGGCAGTGCAGCGCGCGATCCAGTTGAAAACGATGATCGTAGAGTGCTGCTTCCGGCAATTCGATTCCGTCGAGCTTTTGCGCCTCGGACTTTGGCAGCAGGACCATGGCGCGTGGGCCGGAGAAGGCGTAGCCGGAAAGCCATGCTTCGCCGATGGCCTCGCTGTGAAACTTGAGATAGGGATCGCGGATGTAGAGCGTGCCGCGTATTCCGTCGTAGCCGACGATGGCCTGCAAATGAGCCGAGCGCGTCTCGACGGTTGCGAGCGTAAAAGGCACTCCGCGATCCAAAAGGGCAACCGCCGTCTCCCACGTCGCGCGGAACTCACGCACGACAAAGCCGTTTTCATCAGCCCAGTTCCGCTCTTCGTGCCCCGGCGTGCCATCGTAGCAAATGCGGCGTGCGAGTTCCAGGTGGTCCACCGGTGCGTTCCAGTATTTGCAGATGGCGCTGAGCGTGGCGGGAGCGCAGGTCATTTCGTGCTGGCGCACGAAGGGGACGGGCAGCCGCACAACACGCGCGTCTTTTGGCGGCGCGGCGAGGCGTTCGGCGATTTTGTCGTGAAAACCGTTCTTTGCACCCCGTGCGTGCTCGGCTGCCGCTGCGAGATCGCCGAGTTTGTAATGAGCGTCCGACATTCGAGCGTGCCACCATTCGAGATTCGCCGGTTCGATGGCCACCGCGAGCGAGCGATAGCGATTCAAGGCGACGAGGGCATCGGCGTGCTGTTCACGTTCCGCCAGCAGTGTGGCGAGCTGGGCTGATATAGACGCGCTTTCCAATTTTGCGGACGCCTCTCGCAACAATGCCAGTGCTTCATCGTCGCGGGACAGAAGGCCCAGCAGATGTGCGGCGTTTTGAACGGCCGGACGATACCATGGTTGAAGCGAAAGCGCTTTTTTCACCGACTTGAGTGCGTCGTCGTATCGATCCGCACGTTCGAGGAAAAATGACCGCTCAACCCATACCCACGGCCTGTCGCCGTCAATCGCCGCCGCCTCGTCAAGCAAAGCCTCGGCGCGGCTGAAATCGCGGAGAACCGAGAGGGCGCTTGCCCGCGCCGTGAGAAAATTCGCGCGTTGTTCGGCTGTGATGTCCTTGAACTCGCCGTGCGCATCCAGGAAGCGCAGCGCACGCAGCGGCCCGAAGCGGCGGAGCAGCAGGAGGGCGCGATAATAGGCGGCCTCACTATGCGAGCGATTTTCCCGCCAGGCGCGCGTGTGGAGCACATGTGCGAGACGGGGGGCCTCGATGTTGTTTAAAAGCCGTCCGGCGATGACGAGGGCGTCTGCGCCGGTCCATGAAGACATGGGAGGGAGTGACTGTGCGTGCTCCCATGCAGCAAGATATCGTCCTTCTTCGTAGAGGGAACGGAGTGTGGCAATGTCGGCGTCAGGTATCTCGGCGCGTTGCATGGCGCGGGAGGAAAGCGCCTCACAGAGAAAATGAAAAGCGTGTGTTGTGCAAAAATTCGAGCAACTACTTGCGGAGATATTTTACAAGGCGTCTGGCTTCCTCCTCATCAGTCAGCACCGAAATCTTCGACGAATCGCGCACCCTCCAAGTAATCCTTCGGCTTGATCCCCAAATGTTCCAACGTCCTCAATCGGACGATCTCTGCGACTAGTGAGCGTGTTAGTGCGGCGCCTCGTGCGTGGAGTTCTTTTACCACGTAATCAATGACATCGCCTGGAGTCCGAAGTGTTGCGGCAACTTCGTCGGAAAATGCGATGCCGAACGATTCCTCGAAGGCCATGACGAGTTCGACGGTATCAAGGCCCATAGAGATCGCTTTCGACTTAAGGCTTCTTCCCGCCGAGGATGAATTCCGCGGCTTGCGCGACGTCTTTGTCGCCGCGGCCGCTGAGGTTGACGATGATGAGTTCGTCGGGGCGCATTTTGGGGGCGCGCTTGATGACGCCGGCGATGCCGTGGGCGCTTTCGAGGGCGGGGATGATGCCTTCGAGGCGTGAGAGCAGACTGAATGCAGCGAGCGCTTCGTCGTCGGTGGCGAAGTCGTATTCGATGCGGCCTTGCTCGCGGAGGTAGGCGTGCTCGGGGCCGACGGCGGCGTAGTCGAGGCCGGCGCTGACGCTGTGGGTGAGCTGGATCTGGCCGTCGTTGTCGGCGAGCAACCATGTCTTGGTGCCTTGGAGGACGCCGAGTTTGCCGCCTTGGAATCGCGCGGCGTGCTCGCCGTCCACGATGCCGCGACCGCCTGCTTCGACGCCGAGCATTTTCACGCTCTCATCGCCGAGGAAGGGCCAGAAAAGTCCGATGGCATTCGAGCCGCCGCCTACGCACGCGATGAGCAAATCGGGCAGGCGGTTTTCTTTTTCCAATATCTGCCGCCGTGCCTCGTCGCCGATGACGCGGTGAAAATCGCGCACGATCATCGGGAACGGATGCGCGCCGAGTGCGGAGCCGAGGATGTAGTGCGTGCTTTGCGGATTGGTGACCCAGTCGCGCATGGCTTCGTTCACGGCTTCTTTCAAAGTGCGCTGGCCTGCGGTGACGGGGACGACTTTTGCGCCGAGGAATTGCATCCGCGCGACGTTGAGCGCCTGCCGCGCCATGTCCACTTCGCCCATGTAAATGACGCACTCGAATCCAAATCGCGCGCAGACGGTGGCGGTGGCGACGCCGTGTTGGCCTGCCCCGGTTTCGGCGATGATGCGCTTTTTTCCGAGCCGCCGCGCGAGGAGAATCTGGCCGAGGGCGTTGTTGATTTTGTGCGCGCCGGTATGGAGGAGGTCTTCGCGTTTGAGGTAAATTTTTGCGCCGCCGAGATGCTGCGTGAGTCGCTCGGCGAAGTAGAGCGGGGTGGGGCGGCCCACGTAGTCTTTGAGGTAGTGCGCAAGCTCGGCCTGAAACGCGGGGTCTTTTTTCGCGCGTTCGTATTCCTCGGTGAGTTCGAGGAAATTGGTCATCAAGGTCTCGGGCACAAACATCCCGCCGTAGCGGCCAAAGTGGCCCTTCGCATCGGGGAGCTGGTCGTAACTGGTCATGGCGCGGACGCTACGAAGCCTGCGCAATCGCCGCAAGCACGAGCGGGTAATGTTTCCGCTTTATTTGCGCCAGGGCGCAATGCTCACGACTTCGACTTCGTGCTCGGCGGTCTCGGTGGGCACGATGACGCGGTCGCCGACTTTGCGGCCGATGAGGGCCTGCGCCATCTGCGAGAGGTAGCTGATGATGTGCTTTTCCGGATCGGTGTCCCACGCACCGAGGATGGTGTATCCCTCCGCGCTGCCGTCTTTCGTGCGGCGCAAAGTGACGACGGTGCCGATGGCGATGGCGTCGCCTTTCACGTCGGCAAAATCGGTGCCGCGAGCGCGACCGAGATCGCGTTCGAGTTCGGCTTTCTGGCGGTTGAGCACGCGCTGCTGTTCCTTGGCGCTCTTGTATTCAAAGTTTTCGCGAAGGTCGCCGTAGCTGCGGGCGATTTGGATGTCCTGCCGGTTCTGCGGGATCTTTTTGTTCACGAGGTCGTCGCACTCGGCCTTGCGGCGTTCGAGGCTTTCCCACGAAACGATGAGTTCATCGCGCTTGCTGGCTTCCTCTTCCTTGCCGCTGAGGATGGCTTCGAGTTCGGGGTAGGTGCGGACGACGCGTCCGAGCAGTGAGCGTTTGTTCAGCTCTTCAAAGACGGGTGTGAGCAGGAGCTTGCGCATGACTTCGCGCAGTTCCTCGTCGTCGGCGACGGCGATGAGATCGAGGATGAGTTCCTTGTCGTTGACGAGCTGGTCCTGCAGCTTGCGGTCACGCTTTTCTTTAAACTGATCACGCTCCATCGCGGAAAGAATCGCGCTGAGCACGCGGGGATGCTGGATGATTTCTGCGAGCGGGCCGTGGCGTTCATCGCACAACCACTGCAATGCTTCGGAGCTGATGCTATGGTCGCGCAAGGCTCTGTCCACGGCGTTTCCAAATTCGTCCATACGGCCTTTTTCGATGAGCAGGCGCGCAGCTTCGGGGACGACCTTGGAGTTGCCGCGCATGAAGGCAGTGACCGCTTTTGGCACCCAGTGGTCGGGGAATGCCTCGGGCAGCGAAAGGATGGCTTTCTTGAGTTTCGAGACGGAGAGTTCGCCGAGCAGCGTGGTGAGTTGCTTTTCCTCGTCGCGCAAAATGTTTGCGATGTTCAGCGTTGCAGTTGCATGGCCGAGCGTGGGGAATTTCGCCACGATCTCATCGCGTGCGACGAGCAGCGAGATGGCCGAGGAAGTCTGGAGCTTCACGCCTTTGCGCGCTGCATCCTCGATGGCTGCGATGACCGACTGGAGCGCGGAGCCGTCGCGGAATGTGGCGAGCGTCTTGGTGAGATTGTCGAGCGCGAGGATTTGGTCCTTCAGCGTGCGCGCACTTTGAAATGCGGTGAGCAGTTCATCCGTCTGCGAGAGCGCCTCGGCACGGAGGACAAAGTGTTCGTTCTTTTTCTGCGGGACGCCAACGAGCGGGTCGGCTTTGAGCGCCTTCTTCGCATTTTCCCACCACTTCTTGAATGCGAGCTCCGCGAAAACATCCGGCACGAGTTGCTGGGTGATTTGCTCCTGCGAGGCGCGTCCGCCGAGGCTGGCGAGGACGATGCGAACGACTGCCGCCGGGTCGGACTGTGCGAGTTTTTTTACGCCTTCGATGTCCTTGAATTTCTTCGCACCGATGTGATCTGCTTCAAGGACGACGAGGGATTCCGCAGCGTATTGGAGCTGCATCGGGTGGCCCTTCTTGGATTTGAAATCTATAATGGTCTGGCTGAGCAGAAAATCGTGCGAAGCGATGGAGCCGTAGCCCCAGCTCTTGTGTTGCACGATGGTGCCGGGTTCCAGTTTCGCCAAAGCCTCACCAGCCTTGGATGTGAGTTTGCCTGCTGCGACTGCCTTCTTAATGTCGTCGGTCATATTTAGGGGCGCGGAAAGTAGGGGCGCGAAGGGCGGGGGCCAAGGGATTTCTTTTGGGAATGTGGAGCGGGCAGCAAAAAGCCCGGCCATTGCTGACCGGGCTCGTTGGTTGGAAATGGTTCTATCAGCTTACTTCTGCTTGCTCTCGATATAGCTGACGACGTCGCCGACAGTCTGGAGTTTCTCCGCGTCTTCGTCTGGAACTTCGACGCTGAATTCTTCCTCGAACGCCATGACGAGTTCGACGGTGTCGAGCGAGTCTGCGCCGAGATCCTCGATGAAGGAGGCTTTTTCGGTGACTTGCTCAGGATTCACGCCGAGCTGCTCGACGATGATGTCTTTGACTTTTTCTGCGATGGATTTTTCGGACATAAATTTTAAATAGGTTTTGGTGAATCGGGGCGTGCTTTAAGACGCCTCGCCGGAAGTTGGCAACATCGAAGTGAGAAAATTTTTGTGAGGAAATCATGCGCGATTCTTTGTAACGAACGTTTTGCCTTAAGGCGGTTGCCATTTTCCCCGCACGTGCATACATCTCGACGGACATGAGTGATCTGCCTGTCGAACTTGACCTGAAATTTTTGCCTTCGTGGCTGAAAGAAGAACCGTCTCCAAACCGCTATGCGGACTTCGAGGGTGAAAGCCCTGACCGTGCGCGTCGCGATGATCGGCGTGGCGGCGGAGGTTTCAGCGGCGAACGTCGCGGGCCGCGTCCTGCGGGCGGGCCGAGGCCGGGCGGGCCGGGAGGTCCGAGGCCGGGCGGAGCGCGTCCGGGTGGCGGCAAGTTTGAAAAGCGTGGCGGCCCCGGTGGGCCAAAGGGCGGACCGCGCGGAGACCGTCGTGATGATCGCGGGCCGCGTCTGCCGATGCCAGCACGTGAACCGTTCAGGCCGCTCGTGCGTGTGGAGATTTTGCCCGAGCCCGCAGCGGCTTCAGGAATCGCGAAACAGATCAAGGCGAGTTCGCGCGCGTGCGGTGTTTTCAATGTGGCGAAGATGTTCATGGAGCGCGCGGATCGTTTCCGCCTGCGCCTGCACGCGCTTGACGAAAACGGCGTGATTTTCCAAGTCGGCGACGGGCCGGTTGGTTTTGATCGTGCCGCCGTCGAGGCCGGTGCATTCCGCGCACATCGCGACATTTTCTACGTGGCCGAAACCACGCAGGGCGAACCGCCGAAGGGCAACTTCACGAGCGTCGCGCGCGACCGTTTCAGCGGCGTGCTGCTCGGGCCGTCGAGCCACCACAGCTACCAGACTGCGCTGCGCAGGCTCTACGAAGCGCGCTACGCACGGCGCATGGAGTGGGAGGGATTCCTGCGCAACATCGAAATGGTGAACGACCCCGCAGCCGTCGAGCAGTGGAAGCAGCAGGCGAGTAGCGTCACAGTTTACAAAACAATCGTCCCCGAAGGCCAGGAACCGCTCGTTTTCAAAACTGAAGCCGAGGCCGAGCAGCACTTCCGCGCCACGCATCTCCCGGCGATGGTGAAAAGCGGACGCACCCTCGAAGTCTCCGCCGCTGCACAACTCCTCGATCGCGGCATCTCGTATATCGTCGGCGACGCCGTGGAGCAGGAGCGCCGCATCCCGCTCAGCATCGTGAACGCACTGCGCCCTTACTTCAACGAAGCCGGGCTGCATCTTTTCAAATGGAAGCGCAAAATGCTCTTCACATCCGGCATCCGCCCGCTGCGGCATCCGGTGGATCAGACATTCAGCGACGGCATCAGCGCCATCCTCACCACCGTCGGCGAAAACCCCGGCATCAAGCGCCCCGCACTCGCCACGCGCCTGCTCACCGGCATCGCCCCGGAAAGCCCCGAGGCCACCGCGAAGAAGGAAGCCCTCGCCGCCGACCTGCACTACCTCATCCAAATCGGCTACGTCGTGGAATTCCAAAACGGCGCGCTCGAACTCCCGCCCACGAAAAAGGAAGCCCAGCAGCAAGCGCAGCAGCAGCCTGACGAAAAAGAGGAAATCACCGCCGAAGGCGAAGAATCCGAGGAAACGCACGAGCCGTCCAAAGCACCGGCCACGATTGCAGCGCACGATGCGGATTACCAAATCCTCCTCCTCTCGCCCGTCCCGCTTCCCGGGTAGCCGCCCGTTTTATCTCAAGCACGAAGAGCGCGAAGTCCGGCAGCAGGGAGTAAATCGCGCCGAAGCGTAAATCCCGCGAAAGAACCGCGCTGCGGAAAAGTGGACTTCCCGCCCGCTCTCCACTAACCAGCAGCCGAATGCCTCCAAAGTGCAAAGCCCGATAAAATGCTGAAAGGACTCCACCGCTGGCTCCCCGCATGGCTCACACGCAAGCGCACCACCGTGCCCGCCGAGCGCCACGTCTTCATCGCCGTCTGCGACCACTTCGAGCCGCTGCACGACGCCGACAAAACCATCGCACTCGCCCGCGTCGCGCACTGGCAGACTGAGTTTTCAAAAATCACCGCACAATATCGCGACAGCTCCGGCACACCGCCGCGCCACACTTTTTTTTATCCCATCGAGCAATGGGACACCGACATCTGCGGCTCGCTCGCGCAGCTCTGCCACACCACCGGCAGCGAAACTGAAATCCACCTCCACCATCGCGACGACACATCGGACAACCTCCGCCGCGTCCTCATCGAGGGAAAAGAACGCCTCGCCAGCATCGGCCTCCTCTCCCGCGATCCCGACGGCGAAATCCGCTACGGCTTCATCCACGGTAACTGGGCCCTCGACCACTCCCACCCCGATGGACTCGCCTGCGGCGTCGCCGACGAACTCGCCATCCTCCGCCAGACCGGCTGCTACGCAGACTTCACCCTCCCCAGCGCCCCCAGCCCCTGCCAAATCCCCACCATCAACTCCCTCTACTACGCCCGCGAAGACGGCCGCCCCTGCTCCCACGCACACGGTGAACCCGCCCGCGTCGGCACCATCCGCCACAAACGCGACAACGAACTCCTCCTCATCCAGGGCCCCCTCGCACTGAACTGGCGCAGACGCAAACTCGGCATCCTCCCCCGCATCGAAAACGCCGACCTCACCGGCGCGAATCCTCCCACCGGCCTCCGCCTCAGCCTTTGGGAAAAATGCCACATCCACGTCGAGGGCAGGCCCGACTGGCTATTCATCAAACTCCACACCCACGGTGCCATCGAACGCAACAGCACCATGCTCCTCGGCCAGCCCATGCACGCCTTCCACCGCCACCTCGCCGAGCGCGCCGCCGCCGACCCGCGCTTCCACTATCACTACGTCACCGCCCGTGAGATGGCCAACCTCCTCCACGCCGCCGAAAACGGCGCAACCGGCGACCCCACCCCCCACCGCGACAGCCTCTACAAGGCCCTCCATTCACCAGATGCCCTCCACCTCCGCAAACACCACCTCCATGATGCACACCCTCACCCACCAACAACCCCTGCCGCTAGCGACGGGGAAGGATGTTAGGCGCCGCTCGCTTCACATGAAAACTGCATTGCTTGGCTTTACCCTCGCGCTGTCGGCTCTTGCAGCAGCAGAGCCGCCCAAAACCATTCAACAGGAGTTGCGCGAAGAACTGAAAGAGATTCAGAGGGATCTGCAGACGCTAACTCAACGCGAGCGCGAGCTTGCCGTTCGCCTCAAGGAATTAGAGGCCGGTCGCGACACCACCAAGGGGGTCAGCAACATTTGTCCAGTCCACAAGACAGAGATGCGGATTGTTCGCGCGCCGATTTATTACGGGCTACATGGCTATGCCCCACGCGACTCGTCGCTTTCTGTTCGCCATCGCGAGTTCCCGTTCGCGCTCAATTACTGGCTCGGCGGTTGCGTTGTGGGTGACTACACTGAAGCCAAGATTTATATCTGTCCCGACTGCCAGCGGGCCGAAAAGCAATGGCGGAAGAAACACTCGAAATGACCTCAGCTCCTCATGCGATCCACCGGGCCGGCGATTCAGAACGCCGTGAACTCCGTGTCCCCCGTGCGAGGCTTTGAAAGCTCCTTGTGCCTCCGTGACTTTGTGCGCGGCAAATGTTCCCGCTTGCCGCATGGGTGTTTCTTTCCGCACGCTGCGCGGCAATGCATCCGCCGACATTTGACGCACCGCTGCCGCCCTCGCCCGGCGCAAAGCCGATTTATTTGAAGGACCTCGATTTCGGAATCCTCGCACAGTGCATCCACTGCGGACTGTGCCTGCCCACCTGCCCGACTTACGACGCGACGAAGCTCGAACGCCACAGCCCGCGCGGGCGCATCCAGTTGATGAAGAATGTCGCCGAGGGGCGGCTCGATGTGACGGAGGTTTTCGGCGACGAAATGTATTTCTGCCTCGGCTGCCTCGCGTGCGAGACAGCGTGCCCGGCGGGCGTGGATTACACGCGGATGTTTGAGGAGGCGCGCGCAGACATCGAGCGCGCCGGTGTGCTGAACACGGAAAAGCGGAACTGGATTCGCAGCCTCACACTGCGCGGGATTTTCACCCGCCCGTGGCTGCTGCGCGCCATCGGTCGTGCGCTGCGCATTTACCAGGCGAGCGGCATGGAGGCGCTCGTGCGCAAGCTCGGCCTCACGCGGCTGCTGCCGAAAAATCTCCGCGAGCTGGAACCGCTCACCCCGCGCATCCAGCAGGATTTTTCCGACGCGCTCATCGGCGAAATCGAAACACCGCCCGAGGGCGCGACGCGGCGCGTAGGGATGCTGACGGGCTGCGTGCAGGATCTCACTTACTCGCACGTGAATCGCGACACGGTGGACGTGCTCCTCGCGAATCATTGCGAAGTGATCACGCCGCGAATGCAGCACTGCTGCGGTTCGCTGCACGGTCACAACGGCGAAGTGGACACCGCGCGCGACATGGCCCGGCGGAACATTGACGACATGGAACGCAGCGCGGGGTCGCTCGCGGAGCTGGATGCGATCATCACCAACGCAGGCGGCTGCGGTTCGCATCTCAAACACTACGATCATCTGCTGCACGACGACCCGCGCTACGCCGAGCGTGCGCGCATTTGGACTAGGAAGGTGAAGGACATCCACGAGTTCCTTTCCGCCATCGGCCCGGTGAAGCCCGCTGGCGCTGGCGCGGAACAAACCGTGACCTACCACGAGAGCTGCCATCTTTGCCACGGGCAGAAAATCACGAAGCAGCCGCGCGAGTTGCTGAAGCTCATCCCCGGACTGAAGCTCGTCGAATTGCCCGAGTCCTCATGGTGCTGCGGCAGCGCGGGCGTTTACAACATCACGCAGCCGGAGATGTCCGCCAAACTTCTCGACCGCAAAATGGCGAACATCGCAAAGACCGGCGCGAAATGCGTCGCCAACGGCAACCCGGGTTGCAGCGTGCAGCTCGAAGCCGGCGTCCGCGCACGCGGCGACGACACGGAAATCGTGCATCCCATCACGCTGCTCGCGCGCGCATATCGCCGCGCGAAATAGACGCTCATGCCGGATGATACCTACGACCTTTTTGCGATGGTGCCATCCGCTCCGAATGCGGAAGACAAACCCGTAAAAGCCGCGCCCGCAAAGGAAGAGCCGCGCATTTTTTCCGTAGCCGAGGTGACGCGCGCCGTGCGAGGGGTGCTCGAAGCGGCTTTCGAGGAAGTGTGGGTGGAGGGCGAGGTGAGTAATTTCCGCCAGCAGGCGAGCGGGCATCAATATTTCACGTTGAAGGACGCGGACAGCCAGCTCGCTTGCGTGCAATTCGCGCGCGGCACATGGCGCAAGGCGGTGCAACTCGCAGATGGAATGCTCGTGCAAGCAAAGGGGCGGCTGACGGTCTATGAAGCGCGCGGGCAATATCAGCTCGTGGTGAGCGTCGTGCAGGCGGCGGGCGCGGGCGCGCTGCTTGCGAAATTTGAAGCACTCAAGCGGAAGCTGGCGGCGGAGGGCTTGTTCGACGCAGAGAGAAAACGGGAGCTGCCAAAGTTTCCGCGCACACTCGGAATCGTGACCTCGCCGACCGGCGCGGCGCTTCGCGACATGCTGAATGTGCTTGCACGACGCGCACCGTGGCTGCGCGTGATCGTCAGCCCCGCGCGCGTGCAGGGCGAAGGCGCGGCGGCGGAGATCATCGCCGCACTCGATGATCTGAATACGCTCGCGGCACGCGGCATTGCGCCGGTGGACTTGATCGTCCTCGCGCGCGGCGGCGGAAGCATTGAGGATTTGTGGGAGTTTAACGACGAGCGGCTCGCGAGGGCGATTGCGGCGTCGCCGCTGCCGGTGGTGTCGGCGGTGGGGCACGAGATTGATTTCACCATCGCGGATTTCGTAGCCGACCTGCGCGCACCAACGCCCAGCGCGGCGGCGGAACTCGTGGTGCCGGACACTGCGGAACTGCTGAGGATGCTCGAACAGTGGGATGTTTTTCTCCGCCGCCACGTGCTCGCCGCGCTGGAGTCCGCCAAAACACAGCTTGCCGGACTGGCCCGCAGCGGGTTGTTCCGTGAGCCGGCACAGCGGGTGGAACAGGCGGTGCAACGGGTGGACTCCGCCGAGCAATCGCTGGCGCGTGCCGCGCTGGCGCAGATCGCCGGACTCAAACAACGCGCAGAATCTCTCGCCGCGTCATTGCGCCAGCACCGCCCGGATCAGCAACTGGCCCTGCTTCGCGAACGCCTTGCGACCTTGGGCGCGCAAGTCAGCGAGCGTTTCTCACGGCACATTGCTGTGCGTCGCGAACGCCTTGCTCGCGCCAAAGATGTGCTGCGATTGCTTTCGCCCAAACACACGCTTGAGCGCGGCTACAGCGTGACTACAAATGCCGACGGAAAGTTGCTGCGCTCGGCGCACGGGATAGCGGAAGGCTCCTTGCTCGTGACAGAATTGCGCGATGGAAAAGTGACCTCCGTCTTCAGCAATTCAACGTCCGGAAAAAAGGCGGGGCGCAAGAAGATTGCGGAGTAGGAGTTTAATTAAACTCCGTCCTCTCGTGCTGGCAGATCAGGCCGGGCATTCCGTCAAGGCGCTTGCTTGAAAGCAACGACGCCGAGCGGCGGAAGCGTGATGGTGAGCGAGTGGCTGCGGTTCATCCACGGCACGGGCTCGGCGTGTCCGCCGCCGAAATTGCCGATGTTGCTGCCGCCGTAGGTTTCGCTGTCGGTGTTCAACACTTCGCGCCAGAGCCCGCCGCCGGGGACGCCGAGGCGGTAGCCATGCCGGACGCAGGGCGTGGCGTTGATGACAAAAACAATGGCGGTGCCGTGGCGGGCGCGGCGGAGGAAGGCGAGGACGCTATTGTCGGCGTCGTGCAGGTCAATCCACTCGAAGCCTTCCCATGTGTCGTCCATGTCGAAAAGCGAGGGCTCGTTTTTGTAGAGTTGATTGAGGTCGCGGACGAGGCGCTGCACGCCGGAGTGGTAGCCGTATTCCAAAAGATGCCAGTCAATGGAGCGGTCGTAGTTCCATTCATCCCGCTGCGCAATTTCACCGCCCATGAAGAGGAGTTTTTTCCCGGGATGCGCCCACATCCACGCGTAGAGCAGGCGCAGGTTGGCGAACTGCTGCCATTCGTCGCCGGGCATTTTGTTGATGAGTGAGCCTTTGCCGTGGACGACTTCATCGTGGCTGAGCACGAGGATGAAGTGCTCGTGAAATGCATACACGAGCGAAAAGGTGGCCTGCCCGTGGTGGTAGCGGCGATAGACGGGATCGAGGGCCATGTAGTTGAGCGTGTCGTGCATCCAGCCCATGTTCCATTTGAAGCCGAAGCCGAGGCCGCCGAGGAAAGTCGGGCGCGAGACACCGGGCCATGCGGTGCTTTCCTCCGCGATGGTCATCGCGCCGGGGTGGCGTTCGTAGCAGACTTCGTTGCAGCGTTTGAGGAAATGGAGGGCGTCGAGATTTTCGCGCCCGCCAAATGCGTTCGGCACCCACTCGCCGTGTTCGCGCGAGTAGTCGAGGTAGAGCATCGAAGCGACGGCATCCACGCGCAGGCCGTCCACGTGATACTCGGCGAGCCAGAAGAGTGCGTTGGCGATGAGGAAGTTTCGGACTTCGTTGCGCCCGTAGTTGAAAATGAGCGTGCCCCAATCCTGATGCTCGCCCTGTCGCGGGTCGGCGTGCTCAAAAAGCGCGGTGCCATCGAAGCGAGCGAGGCCGTGTGCGTCCTTCGGAAAATGACCGGGCACCCAATCGAGAAGGACGCCGATGCCGCGCTGGTGCGCGCGATTTACGAAATCACGAAACTCGTCGGGGTTTCCGTGGCGCGAAGTCGGAGCGAAATAGCCGCAGACCTGATAGCCCCACGATCCGTCGAACGGATACTCGGCGACGCCCATCAACTCGACATGCGTGTAGCCCATTTCCACGACGTAATCGAGCAGCGTGTCGGCAAGTTCGCGCCACGTGAGCAGGCCGATGCCGTCCTTGCGCCGCCATGATCCGGGATGCACTTCGTAGATGCTCACCGCTTCGCGATGCCACTCGGTCGTGCGACGTTTTTCCATCCACTGCGCATCGTCCCAGGTGAATTTATCGAGCTTCCACACGAGCGATGCCGTGGCCGTGCCGTGCTGCGAAAAGAACGCGAACGGATCGCTCTTCACGTGCAAATGGCCGTCGCCGCCGAGCAACTCAAATTTGTAGTGCGCGCCCTCGCGGACATCCGGCAGGAAAATCTCCCAGATGCCAATGGGGAAAATTTTGCGCATGACATGAACGCGCCCGTCCCAGCCATTCCAATCGCCGACGACCGACACGCGCCGAGCATTCGGTGCCCACACGCGGAAGACCGTGCCCGCGACGCCATCGTGCTCTTCGCAATGTGCGCCGAGCCGGTGCCATAATTCCCAGTGCTGCCCCTCGGTGAACAAATGCTGATCGAGTTCACCGAGCATCACGGGGAAGGAGTAAGGGTCGCGGATTTCCCAATTCGAGCCGTCGTGTCCAGTGCAGCGCAGCGCGTAGCGGATGTGCTCTTTCGCGCCATTCAGCTTCGCGATGAAAAAACCAGCGTCATCCACGCGCTCGGCAGGCCACTCACGCATCCCACCGATTTCTTTCACCACGATGGCGCGTGCGCCGGGCTGGAAAATGCGGACAACCAAATGACCGGCTTCCTCATGCAATCCCAACAGTGCAAATGGATCGCCATGGTCGGCGCGAAGGAGCGATGCGATGGATGCGGTGAGGCTCATGCACCCTTGCTAGTCGCCGGGCAGGAATGCGGCAAGCAACGAACAAGGAGCGGCGACATTCCTGTCGCCGCTCCTTGCGCAAGCGCGCTCCCTACGCAATCAAGAGCGGCGCGAGGTGCTTGGTGTAAATCGCGCGCCAGCCCGACTGCGCGAGCGTGGTTTTGCCGGCGATGAGCGCGGCGTTTTTGCTGAGATGATATGCAATCTGTTTGGCGACGGCATTGGGCGAAGCTGTGGGATCGAAAAATACAGCACCCGCCGGAGCGATGGTGCGCAGCGGCTCGATGTCGGCGGCGAAGATGGGGAGACGATGGAGCGTGGCTTCGAGCACGGGCAGGCCGAAGCCTTCGCTGCGGCTGGGGAAAATGAGCGCGTCGGCGATGGTGTAGAGCGCGGCGAGTTCAGCGTCGCCGACCTCGATGTGTTCGCCGACGAAAAGCGCCTCTCGCTCGATGTTGAGTCGCGTTCTTTCGGCACGAAGCCATGCGGCGTATTCGCGCGATGCGGCGTTGTGCGGGTCTTCGGCTCCGGTGATGAGCAGTGCTACGCGATGCCCCTGCGCTTTCATCTCTGCCGTGATCGTGAGGCTCATTTCTATGTTCTTCCGCCGCAGCAAGCGCGTTGGGTGAAAGAGGACGATTCGTCCGTCGAGTAGTGAGAACTCATCGGCGAATCGTGCGACGTTCGCTGGCAATCCGAGCACACGCACGGGGTCGAGGCCGTTGGGAATAATCTCACAATCCGCGCTTGTGAGTTCGCGGAATTGCCGTGCACGCATTTCCGAGACGGCGATGTAGCGGTAACGGGGATGCGCTCGGCGGAGTATTTCGGGCACGGGCGCGAGGTCGGGGTTGCAGGCGGCGATGTCATGCACCCAGGCGATGAAACGGACGGCGGGCAGTTCGTCGGCAAGCTGTGCGAGGGCGTTTGTCAGCGCCATGTCGAATGGCATGGTCGCCACGTTGTGGATGAAGACCACATCGCTCGCAGCAAGCACATCGCGTAGCACGGCAGCGCAATTTTCCGCAGGTAAAAGGACGACTCGCACACGCGGGTCTGCGCTCTCTCCGCGCTGGCAGAGCACGGTGACTTCATGTCCGTGTGCCGTGAAAAGTCGCGCGTGTTCCTCCATCACCCGCTCGACCCCGCCGACCACCGGCGCATACGCATAATGGACAAGGGCGACCTTCATGGCGCGGGCGCTGCTTTCCGGGTTGGTATGAGAATCGTAGCCATCGTCGTCGTGCTCGCCATCGTCTATTACATTTACGGGCGCGCCGGCGACAAAACATCACCACAAAATCGCGTCGCCGAAGCGCAAGCCGAGGCGGCACAGGTCATGCCCGCGCCTCAGGCAGCACAGCCTCCACCGCCGACGAACTCCCTGCGCGCTCCAATGGATCGCACCCGCCAGGTGCTCGAACAGGTGAAACAGCGCAACGGCAACGGCGAATTCTAAACAAAAAAGGCGACCCCGTAGTGGAGTCGCCTTTGATGAAAAAATTTTGCCGTGCCTTATTTGAGTGCGCCGATTTGTGCGGCGAGGCGGCTCTTGTGGCGGTTGGCTTTGTTTTTGTGGACGCGGTTTGTTTTCGCGGCCTTGTCGAGAACCTTGGAAACTTTGGACAGCAGCGCCTTCGCTTCGTCTTTCTTGCCGCCGGCGATTGCTGCGCGGATGGCTTTGAGTTCAGCTTTGATTGCCACCTTCACGACGCGGTTGCGTGCGGTGCGTTTGATCGTCTGACGTGCGCGTTTGGCGGATGATGCTGTATTGGCCATAAATGTTTTCGGATTTAGAAAAGGAGCGCGGAGAGTATGGGTGGAGCCTCGCTTGTCAAGCGGCCTGCCAGAGTTTGTTTATACTGCGGAAAGCGCCTCATCCATCATCGCCCGCCGTTCGGCCGGCTGTGTCCAGCGCCATTGCGCCTCTGAACCGAGGGAGGCGACCGGGTCGAAAAAGAGGAATTTCTTCCCCGGTTTGACGCTTGGCGAAGTGAAGACACTCACGCCGATCTCACGGCTGTAGTAATCTGCGGAGTGGACGTCCCGCTTTCCGCCGCCGCCGGGGGCGTCGAGGGTGAAGAACGGTGTGTTGAAACCCGCCGTCGCCCCGCGAACGTGGCGCTCCAGGGTCTGCGCGACGTGGAGCGGCGTGCGGAGGTCTTCGACGCCGGGGACCATGTCGTGGACATAGACGTAGTAGGCGTGGACGTTGATGAAGCTGAGCCGGCGGACGAGCAAGGTCATCGCGTCGGCGGTGTCGTTCACTCCGCGCTGGAGGACGGTCTGGCAGCGGACGTGGATGCCGCGCTCGGTCATGCGCCCGAGGGCGTCCTCGGTGAAACCGGTGATTTCGTTCGCGTGGTTGAAGTGCGAGTGAACGACCACGTCCTTGTGCAGCGAGCGGCCCAATTCAACGACTCGGGTGAGCGCGTCGAGCCAAGCGTCGTCGGTGAGCATTTTCTGCGGGAGCACACAAAGCCCCTTCGTCGCGTAGCGGAGACGGCGGATGTTTGGCATCGCGAGCAGGCGGCGTCCGATGGCCTCGATGTGTGCGGGGCTGAGGTTGTAGGTGTCGCCGCCGGAGATGACGATGTCTTCGAGCTGCGGCTGGCTTTCGATATAGGCGAACGCCTCGTCCCAGCGCGTCGTGCTCGCCGAGAGCTTCATCTTTTCCACGACCTCCGTGTCGTTGCCTACGGCGTAGCTGCGTGTGCAAAAGCGGCAATACACCGGGCAGCTCGGTTGCGGGAGAAAGAGGGCCTTGTCCGGGTAGCGATGCGTGAGGCCGGGGACGGGCGAGTCTTCGCGCTCGTTGAGCGAATCAAAGCGCAGCATCGGGTGGTCGGGCTGCTGTTGCGAGCGGAGCGGGAGAAATTGCGTGCGAATCGGATCAGCGAGCGCGTCGCGCCAGTCCACGAGCGCGAGGAGATAGGGCGAAATGCGCAGGGCCATCGGCGCGGCTGCGATACCGGCCTCGATGTCAGCGTAAAAACTTTCCGGCACAGCGCCGCCGAGCGTGTCGCGGAGCTGGCGGACGTTGGTGACGGTGTGTTTGTTTTGCCAGCGATGGTCGCCGAATTCGGCAGCGGTCACCGCCGCGTAACCGGGAATCGTGCGCCAGAATTCATCACGACGAAGGTCGCGATGAGCGAGGGATTGGGAGTGTAAAGGTGAAGGTGAAACGTGATGGGGGCTGACGGCGGAAGCTGCGGAAGCAGGCGGGTCAACGTGAGCCGGGTCGAGGACGAGATTTCGTGTGTGCATGGTAAAAATGGGCAATGAGCGAACTGCTGAAAGCCTAGCGCACTGGCGCGTGAAGAATGCCGTTCATGAATGAATCGAGCGGATGCTTCACTCATCAGCCCCGGAGCGCAAGCGCGAGTTTTCACACACTCATTCTAAGGCATCAAACAATTCACGAGACTTTGACAAATTTCTAACAACTCTCGGAGGCACTCGTCGTATAGCTTGTGATACATCACTCCGACCACCGGCCTGCCGGGCGGAATCCCAGCAACACCAAAACTACCATGAACACTCGCACCTACCTCCCCGCCGCGCTCGCGGCACTCTCATCCATCATCCTCCCCGCGCTCTCGTGGGGGGATAATGAAGTCGGCTACATTGAAAAATTCGCGCTCTCGGCGGAACGCGAGAAAGTCCTCGGCGAACTCGTCCCCGGCAGCGAGGACTATTATTACTTCCACGCGCTGCACTACCAGAACACGCGGAATGTGGCGAAGCTGGCGGAGATTATGAAGCTGTGGGAGCAGCGTTTTCCGAACGAGAACGTGCGGCGGCGAATCATCATGAATCGCGAAGCGCTGCTGGCATACGATGCGACACCGCAGCAAACGCTGAGGTATTTACAGGAGCGGCTCGGCGTGACTTTCAACCACCAGCAGGAGGTGCGGGACAGAAAGCCGAACCTGCCGACGAAGATGGACGGTGCGCGGCTGGCGCGGGAGGTCTTTGAAAAGGATGCGCTGCGATGGGACAACGGGCTGGAGGGACTTTCGCAGGAGGCGCTGGAGGATTTGGTGCAAAGGCAGGTGCCGCTTTCCACGCAGAACCGCCGTTCGCTTTTGAGCAAGCTCGCGCGGCCTGATGTGTCGGGGCTCGTTGAATTGATCGTCACGGAGTTGCGCTCGGAGAACAACAGCGGCTTCGGTGCGTTTACGATTCATCGCGCACTTTTGCCAGAGCAACTGGATGCGCTGGTGAAAGCGATGCCGTCGCTCGCGACGAACGAGGCGTTTATTTATACGCGGCTGCGAAAGCTCGCGCCGTCGGCGGATGTGGACATCGAGTTCAACGACGCGGAGCGCGAGGCGTGGCTGGATCGCGTCTGGGCCTACGCGAAGACGCTGCCGTCGGCGTTCAACACAGTGAAGGCGCACGTGCTTTATCAGCGCCTCGATCACGACCGGAAGAAGGGCGTGTATGACCCGGCCCGCTTCCTCGATTACCTCAAGCTCCCGCGCAACACCGGCTACGTGAACGCAAAGTGGATGGAGAAGCGCCGCAACGACGAAAACCCCGCAGACCTCAATGCGAACCTCACTGAGCCGCTGCTGCGCAACCGCCCCATCGGCGACGACGAGCCGCTGGTGCGCGAATACTTCCTCAACATCTTCGCAAAAAGCGGTGGCGACCTCGACCCGCAAAATCTCACGCCATGGACGGACTACGTGCGCGATACGTGGCTGAAACCGGTCTTTGCAGAGGCCATGATCGTGAACGGCATCGGTAGCGCGGAACGCTGGGCGTCGCTACTAACGCCGCAGGTATTTCAGGCATTGAAAGAGCGCGTGGACATCGAGTTTCCGAAGATCAACGCGCAGCTTTTCCAGCCGGGCGACGATGTGCAGTTCGACGTGATCGCGAAGAACACGCCGAAGCTCATCGTGAAAATCTACGAGGTGAACACGCTCAACTTTTTCCTCACCCAGCGCCGCCAGCTCAACACCGACCTCAATCTCGACGGCCTCGTGGCGAACAGCGAACGCACGGAGACTTTCGACAGCGGGCCATTCAAACGCAACCGGCAGACGTTCAAATTTCCCGAGTTGAAAGGAAGGCGCGGCGCGTGGGTGATTGAGTTCATCGGCGGCGGACGCAGCAGCCGCGCGCTCGTGCGCACCGGGCAATGGCAGGTCGTGCAGCAGACGGGCCCCGGCGGGGATTTGCTCACGGTGCTCGATGAAAAAGCCGAGCCGGTGAAGGACGCGGTCGTGTGGCTCGACGGACGGAAATTCACCGTGGATGAAAAACTCGGACGCATCAGCGTGCCGTTCACGCAGCAGCCGGGGATGCGCAGTGTCGTGCTCGCTGATCCAGCGGGGACGTTTGCGACGCTCACGCAGTTCGAGCATCACGCGGAGAACTACACGCTCGACGCGCAATTCCACATCGAGCGCGAACAACTCCTCGCACGCCGCGAAGCCACGCTCGCCGTCCGCACATCGCTCCTGCTCGGCACGACGCATCTCGATCCCGCAATCCTCAGCGAGCCGAAATTGACCATCACGTCCGTCACGCTCGACGGTATTTCGACGACGCGCGAAGTGAAAGACCTCAAGCTGAGCGCGGGCAGCGTGCTCACACATTCCTTCACGGTGCCGGAACGGCTCGCGCAGTTGAATGTGACGCTCTCCGCGCAGGCGGACATGCTCAGCAAGGGCGGCGAAAAACGCACGCTCACCGCATCGCACTCGTGGTCGCTGAACGGTATGGATAAAACGGAGCAGACGAACGACGGGCACCTGTCGAAATTCGGCGACGAATATGTGTATGAGTTGCTCGGTAAAAACGGCGAGCCGCTCGCCGACCAGCAGGTCGTGTTTCGTTTCGCACACCGCGACTTTGCCCGCACGCAGGATGTGGCGTTGCAGACGGACGCAAAAGGCCGTGTCGCGCTCGGCACGCTAGCGGGCATCAAGTCATTCAACGCGCAGATTCCGAACGGACGAACCACCATTCATGCGCTGGATGATTTCGAGCGCACATGGTCGGGTGAGATTCACGCGAAGACGGGCGATGCCGTGCGCGTGCCGATGCCGAAATCAATCCGCGATATTGTGCGCAGCGCACTATATAAGGAAGGTGGCCCAGACATCATCGAGTTGCTACGCCCACAGGTGTCGCTGCTGCAAATGAACGCTGGGACTTTCACCGCCAACCATGCTGCGAAAATTACGCAGGAGGGCGGCTTTCTCGTCATCAAGGATCTGACTGCGGGTGACTACGCGTTGCGGCTTCGTGGCGAGAAGCGCGACATCACGATCAAAGTCAGCGGCGGAAAATTGAGCGCGGGCTGGTATCTCGGCTCGGCGCGGAATCTTGAGGCGAAGGGCGCCGCCACGCTGCAAATGACCGACGTGAAGACCGACAAGGATTTCATCACGGTGAAGCTCGCCAATGTCACGCCGTTCACGCGCGTCCACATCGCGGCAACGCGCTTCGAGCCGGGGAACGGTATTTTTGCAGGACTGGGCGGCTTTACGCGATTCGGCGCGGGCGAGGGAGTTCCCGCGCGGCTGCCGAATCTTTACGCGGCTGGGCGCGAAATCGGCGACGAGTATCGCTACATTCTGGATCGCCGTTATGCGAAGGTATTCCCCGGCAATATGCTCACGCGTCCGGGCCTGCTCTTGAATCCATGGGAGGTGCGCGACACGGGCCTGCAGGCGCTCGAACAAGCAGCGGCGCAACTTGCAGCAGCGACAGCCGGCGGCAGAGGTGAAGGACGGCGCGGTGGGCTAGCGGAAACACCTCCCCCACCACCTCTCAACCCCGGCGCAGCGGAGACGAATCTCGACTTCCTCGCGGCCAGCGCGCCTGTGCTCTACAACCTCATCCCCGACAAGGACGGCGTGGTGAAAATCGAGCGCAAGGACTTGGGCGACCGTCAGCACGTGCAGATTTACGCGGAAGACCTCGGCAACGCCGTCTGGCAAAGCTACGCGCTGCCCGAGGCCGGGACGAAATTTTCCGACCTCCGTCTGGCGCACGCCCTCGATCCGGCCAAGCCATTTACTCAAAAGAAAGAAACCACCGTGCTCGCGCAGGGGCAGACGCTCACGCTTGCGGACATCCTCACGAGCGAGATGGAGACCTACGACACGCTCGGCGGCGTCTATTCGCTCTTCACCACGCTGAGCCACGACGACAACCTCGCGAAGTTCGCGTGGGTGCTGCAATGGCCGAAGCTCAAGGACGACGAGAAGCGCGCGAAGTATTCCGAGTTCGCCTGCCACGAGCTGAATTTCTTCCTCGCACGAAAGGACGCGGTTTTCTTCGACGCGGTCGTGAAGCCGTATCTCGCGAACAAGAAGGACAGGACGTTCATGGACGACTTCCTCCTCGGCAACGAACTCAAAGCGTATCTCGAACCGTGGGCGTATGAGAAATTGAACGTCGTCGAGCGTGCCCTGCTCGCCCAGCGCCTACCGGGCGAAGCCGCAAACGCCGCGCGCAGTCTGCGTGAAAAATGGGAGTTGATCCCGCCCGACCCCGAGCGGATGGATGTGCTCTTCGAGACCGGCTTGCGTGGCCGTGCGATGGAAGAGGGGGATAAGGATGGGGCTGCGACCGACTTCAAGAGCGAGCTGCGCAGAGAGAAAGAAAAGGAGGGAAAAAAAGAGGTGTTCTATCGCTACCTGCCGGCAGACCAAGCAGCGTCACAACCCGTTATTACCGCAAATGGATTTATAGCTGGAAAACCCGGAGGCGGCGCAAACGCGCCTAGGAAGGCTGAGATGATGAAGCAACTGGATCGTCTGGAAGCGAAAGAAGCACAGGGGGTCGCGTTTGCATTAGAAGAGCTAGAAGCCGCAGCGGCTGTGGAGTTGGTTGATGAAGACGATAAAGATGCAAAACGCCCCGCGCTTCGTGAGGCCGGAGCGAAAGCCCGCGAGCGCCAAGACAAGTTGAAGAAGGCAGGAACCAGTGAACTCAATCTCTTCGGAATGGAACGAACCGACTACTTCGGCGCAGAAACAGCGAAGGAAAACCGCGCCCTGGCACGCGCCTATTACCGCCAGCTCGGTGCGACGAAGGAATGGGCGGAGAACAATTACTACCACCTGCGCATCACGCAGCAGGACGGCGGGCTGATTCCCGTGAGCGCGTTCTGGCGCGACTACGCGGCGCATTTGGCCGAAGGCAAAAAGGGAGCGTTTGTGTCGCCGCACTTCACGGAGGCGAGCCACAACTTCGCGGAGATGATGCTCGCGCTGGCGGTGCTCGATTTGCCGTTCGACGCGCCCAAGCACACGGGCAAGGCCGATGGCGGGCAGTTCACGCTCACCGCAGGCGGGCCGGTGATTGTTTTCCACAAGGAAATCAAACCCGCCGCCGCCGCGAACGCCGCGCAGGGCCAGCTCCTCGTGTCGCAGAGTTTCTTCCGCCACGGCGACCGCTACCGGCAGGAGGGAAATGAGAAGTTCGAAAAATATGTCACCGAGGAATTCCTCACCGGCGCGGTGTATGGCGCGAATGTCGTCGTCACCAACCCGACGAGCGCGCCCGTGAAGGCCGAGGTGCTTTTGCAAATCCCGCAGGGCGCGCTGCCCGTGCTCGGCAGCAAGGCCACCTCGTCGCGCTACGTGCGGCTGGAGCCTTACACGACGAAGACGTTCGAGTATTCGTTCTATTTCCCAGCGACGACGGCGAAGGCGGGGACGAAGTTCGAGCACTTCCCGGTGAACGTGGCCGTGGCAAACACAGCGGCGGCGGCGGCAAAGCCGTTCGAGTTCAACGTGGTCGCGAAGCTCACGCAGTTCGACAAAGCCTCGTGGGACTACATCTCGCAATACGGCACAGAGGCGGACGTGTTCACCTTCCTCGAACAAAACAACCTGGCCTCACTCCCCTTCCCGCGCGTGGCGTGGCGTTGCAGGGACGCGGCGTTTTTCAAAAAGCTCACCGCTTTCCTCGGCGCGCATCACATCTGGGATGAAACAATCTACAGCTACGCGCTCATGCACAACGACGCACCCGCGCTTCGCGAATGGCTGAAGCACAAGGATCAGTTCGTCTCGCAATGCGGCCCGTTCCTTTCCTCGAAGCTCGTCGTGCTCGATCCCATCGAGCGCCGCAGCTACGAGCACCTCGAATACTCGCCGCTCATCAACCAGCGCGCCCACAAACTCGGCGGCGAAACGCGCATCGCGAATCCCGCTGTGCTCGGCCAATACCGCTCGCTGCTCGACATCCTCGCGCACAAACCCGCGCTCGATACTGGTGACTCGATGAGCGTGACGTATTACCTCTTCCTGCAAGACCGCGTGGACGACGCACTGACACGCTTCCACGCGATTGATGCGAAGGGGCTGCCGACAAAAATCCAGCACGACTACCTGCGCTGCTACGCCGGCTTTTACGAAAGCAACCTCGCCGACGCGCGCGGCGTCGCCGCGAAATACGCGGACTTCCCGGTGCCGCGCTGGCAGAAAATCTTCGGCGAAGTCACCAGTCAGCTCGACGAAATCGAAGGCAAGGCGGCAGCGAAGAAAACCGACGACAAACCCGACCGCGAAAAACAGCAGGCGGAACTCGCCGCGTCCGAGCCGACGATTGACCTCAAGGTGGAAAATAAAACCATCGCGCTGACTTGGAAAAATCTCAGCGAGGCCACGATCAATTACTACCTGATGGACCCCGAGTTTTCCTTCAGCAGCAACCCATTCGTGAGCGAAGACGCGAGCCGCTTCAGCATCATCAAGCCCAGCAAGAGCGCCGTGCAGCCGCTGCCGAAGGACAAGGACACGCTCGATGTCCCGCTTCCCGGCGAATACGCAAAAGCCAACGTGCTCGTCGAAGTCCTCGCCGAGGGCCAGCGCAAGACGCAGGCATATCACGCCAACACGCTCAAGCTCACACTCACGGAAAACTACGGACGCCTCGAAGTCCGCGACACCGGCACCGACAAGGCCGTGAGCAAAGCCTACGTGAAAGTGTATGCGCGTCTGAAAAACGGCACCGTCCGCTTTTTCAAAGACGGCTACACCGACCTGCGCGGACGCTTCGACTACGCGAGCCTCAACGGCGGCAACGAACAAATCCAACCACTGCAACAACAGAGCGCTGCGCCAAAGAACGGCCTCGATTACCAAATGCTAAAACCCGCCGAGCTGAACGAAGTCGAAAAACTCGCCATCCTCATCCTCAGCGACACCAACGGAGCCACCACCCGCGAAGTGAATCCGCCGAGGGAATAGAAACTCAACAAGCAGGGGAAAGTGGATCGTGTCGGACTCGAACCGACAACCTAATGATTAAGAGTCATTTGCTCTACCATTGAGCTAACGATCCATTTTTCAGCGGGGCGGGACACTATTCGCCGCGCTCCCCCGCTCAAGAACTTTTTGGGCGCGGAGGAAAATTCAGCGTCGCGTCAGTTCCCGAACATCTGTGTCCAATACACATCATGTCGCCCGATGCCGACGCGCGCGTGATTGCCGAACATATTCACGTGATGACCGGGGCTTAAAAACCAACCGTGATTTGCCTCCTGCGGCGTTTTCATTCCCATCGCGATGTTCTCCGCGCTGGCGGTGGTTCCGGCGAGATTCGCGCGATCCCACGGCGTCTTCTTTCCGGGCATCGGGGATTCGTGGGCGAAAAATTTCTGCGTTGCCATGTCCTTGGAATGATCGCGCGCGGCATTGCACAGCTTTGGGTCAAGCAAGCACGGCGCGAGGCCGAGCAACATGCGCATTTCATTCAAATCACGCACGCCTTCCGCCTCGTTGGCGGGCACTTCTTTCTTCGCGGCCATCGCGGCGTTCGCTTCGAGCACGCGTTTGGCAGCGGGATTGGTGTGAAATCCACCGGCGAGCGCCGCGGCTTCTTCCTGCGCGAGATTCTCCTCGGTAAATTCGGCGTCGTTTTTCAACTTGGTCTTCGCCTTCAGCGCTGCGCGCATCCGTGTGAGCGCACGCACGGTGTCACTCTGCGGAGCGAGCGCAGGCTGTAGCGCGATGAAGTCGGTCTTTGAGACGGCATGCAGCGCCCGCAAACGATCCAGCGCCCTTTGTCCTTCATCGAGGAGTTGTTCCTTTGTCGGCAGCGTTTTTCCTGATCGCAGTCTGGCCAGCGTGGCCCGCAGCGCAGCCACCTCCCTGCCAAATGCGGGATCAGACATTATCTTCCGTGCAAAATCCGTCGAGGGGCGCTGCAAACCTGCGCGATAATTTTTCAGCGCGACCTGCCAGTCGAATTCGAGAATCGGCACCAGCGCCAGCATCGCCTGAGGATCCAATTGAATCAGCGCATCCACCGCCTGCTCGCGCGCCGCCAAGTCCGTGCTCTCGCGGTAGATTTTGAAAAGCCGCGCCGCTTCCGCCTGATTCGCCCGCGGGATGCGGGAAAGATCTTGCGCATCCAGAATTGAAACCAGTGCCAACACGCAAAATGCGAGGAAACCTTTCATCACGCGCAAATACGAATCGCGCCGCCCAAACAGCAAGCTCCTTCTGCCAAAACTTCGTCTGGCGATTTGAGCCTTGCATCGTGGTGGCCTTATAAAATTTTGACATTGAATACTAAGTCCCCGTTTCTTTGCCTTGCCGCGTCCGCACATTTCTAAAAAGGTGCGCGTCCATTTTCAAAGCATCATGTCCGCACCCGTCATCACCAAGGAACTCATCGCAAAGCACGGCCTCACCGACGAGGAATACGCCCGCATCCAGGGCATCCTCGGGCGTGATCCGAACATCACGGAGCTGGGCGTGTTCTCTGTGATGTGGAGCGAGCACTGCAGCTACAAGAACACGAAGCGCGAGCTGCGGAAATTCCCGACGACAGGGCCCCTCGTGCTCGTGAAGGCGGGCGAGGAAAATGCGGGCGTGATTGACATCGGCGACGGGTGGGCGGTGGCGTTCAAGATGGAGTCGCACAATCATCCGAGCGCCATCGAGCCGTTCCAGGGCGCGGCGACGGGCGTGGGCGGGATCATCCGCGACATTTTCACGATGGGCGCGCGGCCGGTGTTCTCGCTGGACTCGCTGCGCTTCGGGCCGATCCACGGC
>CAIYUV010000135.1 GCA_903929475.1 uncultured Spartobacteria bacterium | reverse complement strand
TCAAATGCCAGATCTTCGACGGCGACATCTTCTTCCTCAAATCTCACCCGAAAATCGGCTCAAAACCCTCTATCCTCCTTCATTCCCCGCCTTTCTAGTTTTGATCGCACACAGAATTCCAGTTTTGTTTGCTACACGACAGATGCGGCGAAAATCATCGCCTCGCGCACGGCATTGCTGTAAAGGTGGAATTTTCACATCTGTTATCAGATGACGGCGAGGAAGATGGCAATGAGGCACCGCCAAAGTTTCTTACCAAAGCTGTGCTGGCTTTTTGTGGTGTGCCCTTCTTTCACGCGAGCATTTTCCTGCGCGCAGGGAAATGTTGGCAAGGCGCGACCTTGTAGTGCGGCCGGATTCGAGCGGAGCGAGAAAGCCTGCCGTTAGGCAGCCCGCAGGGCAGCGCCGGAGGGCGCTGGCAACCGACAGCGCCACGCCGCTTCGCAATCTGGGCAACAGCGCGAACTCTTCGGGGCTGGTGCCGGGGGCTACTTGGGCGCTGGGGGCTGGATGGATTTGAGGGGGTGGACTTCGAGGCGGTGGAAGGTGACGTCGCCGCCTTCGACGGAGATTTCCAGCGCAGTTTTGTCTTCGAGCTTTTTGAAGTCGCGGGGTTTGAACATGTAGGTTTCGCCGCCGTTGGTGACGACTTCCAGCGAGGGGATGTCGAGCAAGACGTGGAGTTGCACGCGGCCGTCCTTCGGGGCGAGGGGGATTTTCGCGCTGTTGAAATCGAGGACGTTTTTCGCGGCCTCCCATTTGAGCGTCATCTGCGCGGCGGTTATGGTGACTTGCTCGGCGGTGCCGGGATTGAAGTCGAGCGCGAGTTCCATCACGTCGGGAACATCCGGCAGGCTCAGCGGTGTGCCGGGTTTGATGACGACGTCCTTTTTGGCGCTGCCGCCATCGCGCAGTTGCGCAAGCTCGGGGATAAAGTCGGCGTTGAGGCGGATGCCGTCGGGCGTTGTTTTCAAAGTGAGGTCCAAGGGGAAGGAGGCCATCTGGGAGAACTCTTCTTTGAAGTTAAAGTCGAACAAGTGCCCCCAGCCGATTTGGACGATGCGCCCGCCGGGGGCGTTGGCGAAGACCTGCGAGGCGCTGAATGATGTGCCGAGGTGCGTCCGGCGTTTGGCGCCGTCGGGCGCGAACGTTTTCCCGTCGAAGGTGCCGACGTAGTAGGAGGTGTCGGAGCCCCAAATCACCCAGCGTTTGTTGGAGGGATTTCCATCCACGGGAAGCTCGAACAAATTGGGGCACTCGAACATTCCCTCCAGCACGCTGGTCTCTTTCCAGTTTTTCAGGTCGCGCGATTCGTAGAAATAGAACCCGTCCTTTCCGCCCTTGGGTTTGTTGTAAACGACGAGCACCCATTTTTTCTCCGGCGCATACCAAAGGATCATCGGGTCGCGCGTGCCGCCGCCGCGCCGCTCGGCTTCGGCGGGCAGGGGCTTGAACATCATGTCGGGGTTGAAAATCACGGACATGCCGCCGTCGGTGCTGGGGAATACGCACTGCGTAAATTCGTTCGGTGCGTCGCTGCCGTTGTTTGCGGAGAAGACGAGCGCGGGCTTTCCGGGGCGGCCCAGGCCGGTGGTGTTTTCCACGTCCACGGCGGCTCCGCCCGTCCAGAATGAATACTGGCCGCGCACGGGATTGAGCAGTAGCGGCCCTTCCTCCCAATGCAGCAAGTCGCGGCTGGTCGCGTGGCCCCACGCGTTGTTCGGGCCGGCCATCAAGTTCGAGAAGCGTGTATTCGCGTAGCTGAGGTGCCACGTGCCGTCGAAATAGATCATCCCCGATGGATCATTGAGCCATCCGCGCACCGGCGAGAAGTGAACCTGCGGGCGGCCCGTCTCGTGGTAGAGCGGATACTTGCCGGGGATGGTGTCGCTCAATTTCACCAGCTCGATGCCAGCCTCGTCCGGGCCCTTGATGCTCACGGTGATTTCCTTCCCCTGAATCAAACTCAAATCAAGAAACGTCCAGAAATCCGGGTCGGCCTTGGCAATCGGCGAATTGAACACGGAGAAGAACGGCTTCCCGTCCACATCCACGAAAACCTTGTCCTTTCCATTCAGCCCCCTTGCGCGGGGGAAGATGAGGTAGCGTTTGTTTGCAGTGAAACGGCGCGTGTTGTCCGAAGCTGGAGCCGGTGCTTCCTCGGCGAAGGAAAGAGCGCCTGCTGTGATGATGAACGCGAGCGCGAGAACGTGGAGCGTTTTCATGATGCACTATTCTTTGAGCGGCGCGATTTGGACGTTCTTCAATTCCACACCCTCCATGCGGAAGAGCATCTTTTTCACGGTGAGTTCCTCGCGGTAACTAATCATCGTGCGCTGTCCGGCGATCTCGGCATCCACTAGCGCGCCTCCCATTTTCTCCGAGTTCTTCACGATGACGCGCACGGTGAATGAACCGTCCACACCGATGAGGTTTTCAATGGAGTAATTACGAACTGCATGGGGCATGTTGCCTTCGCGCAGCGATTTTTGCGGAAAGGCGAAGACGCTCAACGAGCCGGGTGCAAATTGTGCGCGCTTGTCGTTGAGTCGGATTTGCAGTTCGCCGGAAGCTCGCTCGTCCGCCTCGGGTAGAAACACAACGCCGAGCCTGCCTTTCCCCGCCTCCGTTGGATGAACATCGAAGCTGAGCATGAACGACGTGCCGTCGGTCGGGTAAGTCGTCGTTTCAGTCAGCGACGCTGCGAGAGTTTTTGGCGTGCCGGTTTGCGGGGTGACTTCCTTCATCCACTTCGAGCCGATTCTGCCGTCGTTGAATTGAATGAGTTCACGGATGAGCAGCGGGCCGCCCCAACCGCGAATGGGAATCCACGCCGCCATGACGAAACGTCCGCCGTTGATTTCCGTAATCGCGGGGACGTTTGAGCCGTCGTAGAAATCGAGTCCTTTCGCGACGACGGATTCGTATTTTGAATCGGGGGCGTCGGCGGGTTTCGACCAAAGGTCTTTGAAGCCGCCGATGATGTAATCGAACTTTCCCCAGCGGAAAAAGAACGTGCAATCACCACCCGGCGGGAAGTTCGGACTGATGCAGCGCCAGCCGCTGTCGAGCGTTTCCGATTCCCACATTCCCTTCGATCCGGCGTTCGCAAGCATCCGCAGCTTGCCGCTCGGATCGGTATAGACGCTCGGATTCTGGCAGGGGTGAAAGAGAACTTTCGATTTCTTGAATGACGAAACGCCGTCCTCGCTGACGGCATAGCTCGCGCCTGCGGGAACGCCTTGCGTCATGTCGAATTTGAATTCGCCGGTGGCCCCGTTCTTTTTCAAAAAATCCCACTGTGCGGGCCACGATGTTTTTGCATCCGGATAAACGCGTCCTGTGTGCAGGCCGTAACCGATACAGAGCTTTTTCTTGAAAGCGAAAGGCGACCCCGTGCCGATGCACTCCCATTGTTCCTCCAGCGGCGTCGCCGCTTCGTGCTCGGTCCACGTTTTGAAATCAGTCGTGGAGATGTGCTCGAAGTAATGCGCGCCCTGGCCGAACTTGCTCGCGTGATGGCGGCGGTCGAAAAGGTAAAACACATGGTAGCGACCTTGGTGAAAGAAGGCCACGACATCGCCGACCCAGTTGTTGTGCCCGTGCGGCGTCCAGTATTGGACAGGCGCAGTATCGCCTGTCTTCACGACTTTCTCCTCGGGTTTGATGGCTGGGAGAAAAATCTCCGCCTTGCTCACAAACTCCGCGTCCAGATTCCATGTGTTCTTTTCGCTCCATGTCGGATAGCCAAACGGGAAGTCGTTATCGAGCAACTGACCGTCCACAAACATCGTCCAGCGCACGCCGGAGAAATTGAGCACGATGTCGTGTTTTCCCTCGGGCTGTTTGAGCAGCGCGAGCGGGATGCCGATCGTCATGCCCTGCCACTTCGGATGCTCGGCTGAATGAAGTGTGAGGTTTGCTTCGAGCACCGGCACCGAGCCGTCGGGCATTTTGAAGGCCGGATAATTCTGACGATTTCGATCCGAGGGACTGTGCTTGCGAAGACGGACGCTGAGCACTCTGGGCACATCGAGAATGGTTTTGTCGGCGTCGAATTTCTTCAAGTCCGCAGTCAGCTTGATCGTGAAGCCGTCATTCGTATTCGCGGGTGCCGCAAACTCCGCCTGCGGTGCCTGCGCGGTGAGCGTGCTGTGCGCGGGCTGCGCGGAGTTAAAGAGCCACGTGGACGTCCGCAATTCCAACACGGACGGTTTGGTGTCGTCTGCTGCTTGAACAAATGGGCACGCGGCGAGAATGCCGAGAATGGTGAGCGTGATGGTTCTGAGTGGATGATTGTGCGTTTTCATGTGCAGGCGCTATTTCGGCGCGGGAGGATGGATGGATTTGAGTAGATAAGCTTCGATAGAATGAAGGTGAACTACCTGCCTGCGGAGGAATTATCGAGAGAAGTTTCCCACAGAGTTTTTTTAAACCGCTACCCTCTATAGCTATTCCCAAGTGTTTGGCCAACCCGACACCAACAACCGACTCATTCTCCTCGTTATTATCGGCAATCAAAAATTGCTTCTCAGCTTGACGCAAAAATAAAAGCGGGCAGACGCTGCGAGCCCATGAACGCCAAGCGACGCCGAAACCTCATTCAACTCGCCGAGTTGGAGCAGGCCGCAGCGGTGACTCGCAGGCGTCGGCGCTGGTTTATTGTCTGCGTGCTTCTTGTCGTTTCAGCTCTTGCTACGTTCCTCTTTTGGCCCGCTGCAAAGCCTCCACCGAAGGAGACTGCAAAGCCCAAGGTGCAGCCCCCTCGCACTTTGGAGGAGTTGCTCCAACTCAAACCGGATCAGCTTGAGGAAATAGACATCGCGCTGATGAATCTGCTTTGCGCAAAAGATTTGCTTGGAGCGGAAGACTTGAATGTGAGCGAGTGCCTTGAACGACTGGACGGCATGGCGAAGTATATCAAGGCGGAGATTGGCCGCCATTTCTACAAGTTCCGCGAACACCCGGAACAATACAGATACTCGGTTGGCTATTATCAAATGATGATGCTCGGCACTGTTTTGGTGCAGGACCTCGGCATTCGTTACAATCCCGAGATGGCGCTGCCGCAGATGGACGGGAAAATCCCAACGCTGGGCGAAGGCGCAAATTCCAAGGATGTTTTCATCCACGGATTGCTCGGCGGAAAACATTTCGGAACGTGTGCGTCCATGCCGGTGCTCGTCGTCGCACTGGGTCGGCGGCTTGGTTATCCGGTGAATCTCGCCGGAGCGAAGTATCATCGCTACGTCCGCTACGAAGAGCCGGACGGGAAGCACTTCAACGTCGAGCCAACCGTGACCGAAGGGTTTCTGACGCCGGAGGACGAGGATTACAAGAATGGGCAGTTCAAAACCAGTGACGAGGAAGTGAAAGGTTACAATTGGTTACAACCCCTCAACAATGGACAGTCGCTCTCCAGTTTTTTGAACACTCGTGCGATTTGTCTCGGTGACGCCAAGCGGTATGACGAGTCCAAACAAATGTTCCTGCTCGCGGCAAGTTACTGGCAGCAAACACCACAGCGGAAAAAGTCTTTGGATTACTATCTCCAAGCCGTCAAAGAAGCTCCGCTCGGCGACCAGTTGGATGCGTTGTGG
>CAIYUV010000134.1 GCA_903929475.1 uncultured Spartobacteria bacterium | reverse complement strand
CTCCGCGCGGGGGCGCTACCTTTCCGCGCGGGGGCGTCCACATCTGAAAAGGGGGCGCCCCCTTTTGGTTCAGTGAGGCCCCCTTTTGGTTCGGGGGCGTCCAAGAACGGCGTGGGGACGCCCCCTTTTGGCGCGGTGACGCCCCCTTTTGCCGGAACGACGCTCCCTTTTTTCGCAAGGGTGCCCCCTTTTCCGGCAGCGACGCTCCCACTTCCCGCAGCGAAGTCGCCGGAGGAAACAGGGGCACTGTTGCGGGGCGCGGGAACGCCCCCATCCGGGGCGCTGGCGTTGTTGTGCCGCGCAGCTTTGTTTTTTTCTTTGCGCGAGCGGAAATGGATGTCCGGGGCGTGATGGAAAAATTGCGTTTGGGTGAAAATGCCAATTGACCGGTTTTCCCTGCGCCAAGTAGCATCCGGCCCCGTCAACCAAACCACAACCTCACTAAATTGGACTATAAAGAAATCAAAGAGCTTGTCGCTCTCATGAGGAAAAACGACCTCTCCGTTTTCAAAATGGAGAGCGAAGGATTCAAAATCACCCTCAAACGAGGGGGAGAACCCATCATCACCACTGCACCGGTCGGCGCGACTTACGCGCTGCCGGCAGCGGCACCCGTCGCAACCCCGGCCGCCACGGCGGCAACCGCAAGCGCCCCGGCACCTGCTGGTGGTGGCGAGAAACTGAAGGAGATCACTTCGCCGATGGTCGGCACTTTCTACGCGGCACCGGCACCGGAGGCGCAGCCTTTTGTGAGGGTCGGGCAGAAAGTGGACGAAACCACCGTCGTCTGCATCATCGAAGCGATGAAGGTGATGAACGAAATCAAGGCGGACTGCAAAGGCGAGATCGTGGAGATCGTGGCGGAGGTGGGCAAGCCGGTGCAGTTCGGGCAGGTCATGTTCCGCGTGCGCTAGAGCGTCCTGACCATGTTCAAAAAAGTCCTCATCGCCAACCGTGGCGAAATCGCCCTGCGCGTCATCCGCGCTTGCAAGGAACTCGGCATTAAAACGCTGGCCGTTTATTCGGAGCCGGACGTGGATTCGCTCCACGTGCAGCTCGCCGACGAGGCAATCTGCATCGGCCCCGGTCCCAGCAACCAGTCGTATTTGAAAATTGACCGCATCATTTCCGCTGCGGAAGTGGGCGATGCGGATGCGATCCACCCCGGCTACGGTTTCTTGAGCGAGAACGCGCACTTCGCGGACGTTTGCACGAGCTGCAACATCAAGTTCATCGGGCCGCCGTCCACGGCGATTCGCTCGATGGGCGACAAAAATACCGCGCGCGCCACGGCGAAACGCGCCGGGATGCCGGTGACGCCCGGCAGCGACGGCATCGTGCCGGACGAAAAATCCGCTCTGCAAATCGCGCGGAAGATGGGCTACCCGGTGATGATCAAGGCCACTGCGGGCGGTGGCGGAAAAGGGATGCGCCCGGCGCACAACGATGGATCGCTCGTCGCGGGCTTCAACGCGGCGCGCGCCGAGGCGGAGAAGGCGTTTGGGAATCCGGCGGTCTATATCGAGAAGCTGATCGAAAACCCCCACCACATCGAATTTCAAATCATGGCCGACACCCACGGGAATGTCGTCCACATCGGCGAACGCGACTGTTCCATGCAGCGGCGCAACCAGAAGATCATCGAGGAGACGCCCTCGCCCATCATGACGGACAAAATCCGCGCACGCATGGGTGCCGATTGCGTGAAGCTGGCCAAGCAGGTCGGCTACGTCGGCGCGGGCACCATCGAGTGTCTCATGGACGACAAGGGCCATTATTACTTCATGGAGATGAACACGCGCATCCAGGTGGAGCATTGCATCACCGAGGAAGCCTACGGCGTGGATCTTGTGAAAGAGCAGATCAAGATCGCCGCCGGCGAGCCGCTTTCGCAATGGATGCGCGATGCAAAGCGGAAATATCACGCCATCGAGTGCCGCATCAACGCCGAGGATCCCTACAACAACTTCCAGCCCTCACCCGGCAAAATTGACCTCTACTACGCCCCCGGTGGCCGCGGCGTGCGGATAGACTCCCACGCTTACACCGGCTACACCGTGCCGCCGTATTACGACTCGATGATCGCCAAGGTGATCGCCGTCGGAACCACCCGCGAAAACGCAATCTTTCGGATGCGCCGTGCTTTGGGCGAATACATCATCCGGGGCGTGAAAACGACGATCCCTTTCCAGCAAACCATCATGCACGACCCCGACTTCGTGCGTGGAAAATACCACACCGGCTTCGTGGCCAAGATGATCGAGGCCCGGGGCGGGGAGTTTCGGAAATAGGCACACGTGCTCTTTCCCATGACCCTCGGCGATGCTGGCTCCAAGCCAGAAGTGCCCGCTTTTCCTCACTGCATACTAGACAGATACAAAATGGTCATATTCTGAATCTTTTGTTGCAGCACAGGGTTTGCTGATAAACATATACCAGACGCTTTCTCTCTTTTTACCCAATCCTCTTTTCCCATCATCAACATGCGCCTCTTGCACCGCCTTATCATCCTTCTGGCATTCTTCGCGGCTGTGCCGAGTTGGGCGGACGTAACGAT
>CAIYUV010000133.1 GCA_903929475.1 uncultured Spartobacteria bacterium | reverse complement strand
TGTGCGCTTGGCAGCCGGGTCGGTCGGCTTTTTTTCCTCCGGTTTCTCCTGCGCGGGCGCGGGGGATTGGAGCACGAGGCAGAGGAGGACGAGGAGGAGCGCGTTGCTTTTCACGCTCGCGAGCCTGCCGCACGGGGAAGCGCGCTGGCAAGGCGGAAGGAGCGAGGGGACGCACGACGTTTCGCACGGGACGGACGGCGTGACAAACTTCTGACAATTCCCGCACACCTTGCTGACACATCGAGCGCGGGCGTGTGTCATCTTCCCACCATGAAAACGAAAATTCTTTCCGCTCTTGTCGCGTTGCTGGCACTGCTCACGGGGGCGCGCGCCGATGGTCTCATCATCATCCACAACCCACCCGCGCCGATGCCGCAAGCGCAGCCTTGGATGCGACCGCACTACACGTTCGCGCCGCTCGAAGTGGTATTTCACAAAGTGGACGTGGACATCGCGGGGCAGAAGGCGACGACGCACGTGGAGCAGGAGTTTTTTAATCCGAACAATGCGGTGCTCGAAGGGGAATATATTTTCCCGATCCCGAAGGGCGCGCATCTCGACAAGTTCACGATGAAAATCGGCGACAAGGATGTGGAGGCCGAACTGCTTGATGCGGCGAAGGCGCGCGCGATTTACGAGAACATCGTGCGCCGCCAGCGCGACCCGGCGCTGCTCGAATACACAGGCCGCGCGGCGTTTCGCGTGCGCATCTTTCCCATCGAGCCGAACTCGCGCAAAAAGGTGACGCTCACCTACACGGAGTTGCTGAAGGTGGACGGCGGCATCGCGGGCTACATGTATCCGCTGAACACGGAAAAGTTTTCCGCGCAGCCGCTGAAGACCGTGGCGATTAAGGTCACGGTGAATGCAGATTCGCCCATCAAGGCGCTCTATTCACCATCGCACGCGGTGGAAATCAAACGCGATGGCGAGAAGCGCGCGGTCATCGGGTGGGAGGCCACGAACGCACGGCCCGATACGGACTTTCAACTGCTCTATTCCACGGCGAACACGGAGGTGGGCATCAGCCTGCTCACGCACAAAAAGGAGAACGAGGACGGCTGGTTTCTGCTGCTCGCCTCGCCCGGCGCGGACGTGATGAAAACGAAAGACGTGAACCCGAAGGATGTGGTGTTCGTGCTCGATACGAGCGGCTCCATGGCCGGAAAAAAACTCGAGCAGGCGAAGAAGGCGATGACTTTCTGTGTGGAGAATCTGAACGACACGGATCGCTTCGAGATCGTGCGTTTCTCCACGGAGAGCGAGCCGCTTTTTGAGAAACTCACAGACGCCAGCCGCACGAATCGCGACAAGGCACTCGACTTCATCAAGGGTCTCAAGCCCATCGGCGGCACGGCCATCGCCGACGCACTGGACAGCGCACTCAAGATCAAACCCGCGAAAAACGAGCGACCGTTCGTCGTCGTGTTTCTCACCGACGGCAAGCCCACGATCGGCGAGACGGACGAGGAGCGCATCGTTGCGAAAGTCGTGAGCGACAACGCGAGCACCACACGCATTTTTTCCTTCGGCATCGGCACGGACATCAACACGCATCTGCTCGACAAAATCACCGAGCGCACGAAGGCCGCATCGCAATACGTGCTGCCCGAGGAGGACCTGGAAGTGAAGGTCTCCAGCTTCTTCACCAAGATCAAAGACCTGCTGCTCACGAACCTCAAACTGGAGTTCCCCGCAGGGATCAAAGTGACCAAGCTTTATCCCAATCCGCTGCCCGACATGTTTCGAGGCGATCAGCTCGTGCTCGCGGGCCGTTACAGCGGCGAAGGCGAAGGCGACGTGATTCTCGAAGGCACTCTCAACGGCGTGCCGAAGCGCATGGCGCAGAAAGTGAAATTTTCCAGCGGCGAACCGGCCAACGAGTTCATCGCGCAGCTCTGGGCGCTGCGTCGCGTGGGCTGGCTGCTCGATGAAATCCGACTGCGCGGAGAGAACAAGGAAACGCGCGACGAAGTCGTGGATCTCGCCCGCCGCTACGCCATCGTCACGCCCTACACGAGCTACCTCATCGTCGAGGACGAAGCACGGCGCGGAGTGCCCGTCGCCTCGCGCTCACTGCAACTCCTCGACCGTGATCGCGAGGCACAGAGCTACTACAGTAAGAGCCTCGGCGACCTGAAGGAGAAGAAGGACGGCTACGATGGCGCACTTGCAGGGCGCTCCAATGACTCGCTGAAAAACGCCCAGGCTCCGGCAGTCGCTTTGGACAAAGCATGGTCGGAAAATTTCGGCTCCGCGGTTACTAGTAACGCAGCAGCAGCAGATGCCGCTTCAGGCGGCTATGCTGCCACAGTGCCGGCCCCAGTCCTTCGCGGCGGTGCCAAGGGCGAAGGTTTCTCCGGCTCTGCAAAGGCAGTGGCGCAAAAGCTCCAGTCCGTGGATCAGCAAACACGCTGGGTGAACGGCAAGGCCTTCGCGCAAAATGGCAGCAACTGGAGCGACACCGCGCTTCAAAGCAAGGAGCAGCAAAACGCCAAGCGCAACCGCGTCCAATTCGGCTCGAAGGATTACTTCGCGCTGCTCACCGAAAAACCCGAGTCCGCCCAATGGCTCGCGCTCGGCAACAGCGTCACCTTCGCCCTCGGGACCGAGGTGTATGAAATCTACGAGTAATCCTCATCACATCCTCACCCGCGAAAAACTACCGCCATGAAAAACATACTCGCCGCCATCCTCATCCTCGCTGCTTCAGCGCACGCATGTGGTATAAAGGAACAATTTCCAAAATTCGATAACCTCGACATAACGACCGCTGCTGAAACTGCCCTCAAGCAGGCGGAGACGGATTTCGCCGCAGGCGCATATCGCATCCTTGTCTTTGGCAAGCGTGCATCGAATTCGGAATTCGATCAGCGCCTCGAAAAAGCAGGCGTGCAGGTGAAGGCAATCGCCGGATGCATCGTCAGCGAAGGCATCCTCGAAGGGGCACGCGTTTACAACGAGATCATGCGCGAGAAGCTGAAAGCCAAACTCGGCTACGACGTTTTCGCCGAGAAAGCAGAATCACAAAAGCAACCCGCAAAATGAAACTGCCAATCCTCTTCACCATCGCCGCGCTCGCGCCGCTCTACGCCGCTGAAAATCTCATTCAGCAGAAAGTCGCCCCTGCCCGCCCAATCCCCAATGAACTGATTGATTACCCGAAATACCTCCAAATCGCCCGCGATGTTCAGCCGTTGCGCGAAAAGCGGCGGCTTACCGAAGAGCAGTTCGCCACGATGGCCACCGAGCCCGGCACCATTGTCCTCGACGCCCGCAGCGCGGACAAATTCAAGCTCCGTCACATTCGCGGCGCAGTCAGCCTGCCATTCACGGATTTCACCGCCGATTCGCTCGCTAAAGTCATCCCGGCAAAGACGACGCGCGTGCTCATCTACTGCAACAACAACTTCCTCGGCGCACCCGTTTCGCTCAAGTCCAAGGCCGCGCCAGCCTCGCTCAACATCTCCACCTACATCGCGCTCGCGACCTACGGCTACACGAACATCTACGAACTCGGCCCGCTCCTCGATGTGAAGACGACCAAGCTCCCCTTCGATGGAGACGAAATTATAAAATAACCGCACTCGAAGCGCGCTTGCCCTGCCGGTGTGTCTGCCGTATCCGGCACACAGATGGATACAGCCGCCGTGAGTCCTGGTTCAGCCGCCGCCCGCATCACTTTCGCGGGGATCGTGTTTGTCGTTGCGCTGTTTTTCTTCACACGAAACAACGGATTTTGGTTCGACTACCATCCCGACGAAGGGAGCAAGTCGGGACAGATCATCAATGGGACGCGCAATTATCACCACCCGCTGCTAATGCTGAATGCAGCGGATGTCGCTTCGCGTATCGCGGGTGCGCGACCCGACATGCAGCGCGTCACGGTCATCGGGCGATGGACGAGCGCCGCTTTTGCCGCGGCTGCGGTGGCTTTGCTCTCCTCGCTCGTGTGGGCGCGCGCAGGGGCGGTGGCCGGTATGGCTGCGGCTGCCTTCGCGGGAATGCACCCGGAGCTTTATAAAGCTGCGCATTATTTCAAGGAAGACACGGCCCTCATGGCCGGGCTGGCACTGTGTTTCCTTGCGGCGGAACATTACGCGCGCAACCCGGGACTACGTTCGCTGCGGCTGCTCGGCGTGGCGGCGGGCTTTGCGGCGGCGGCAAAATACGTGGGAATTTTTGCGCTGCTGCCGTGCGCGATCCTCGTCTGGCGCACGCAGGGACGCGGAGGACAACGGGCGTTGTGGACCTCGTTTGCCATCGCATTTCTGGCACTAAACATCCCGCTCTCGGTGAAACTCACAAGCCCGCTGCGCAGCCTGAGGAATGAAATCACGGAGGTCGCGGAGCCGCACGGCCTCAAGCACAGTGTGCCGAACGCGGACTATTTCCGGCAGCTCGCAGAAGACGTGCCGACGCCGGTATTGATGCTCGCCGGTGTGCATCTGCTCGCGCTGGCGGCAAGAAGGAAAAATGCGCCGCTCGGTGCATGGACACTGCCGGCTTTCGCGGCACTCTACATCACACTGCTTTCTTTTTCGCCGAAAGTGGGCGGGCGCTATTTGCTCCCGGTGACAACATTTGCCTGCGCAACCGCCGCGCTCGGCATCGCTGACATCGCTGCACTTGCTCGCCGTTGGCGATACGCCGCACCGGCAACCACGCTCGCCGGAGCCGCTGCGTTAATTCCCATGCACGCAACAGCATTGCGCCCGGCGATTGAAGTTTTCAATCATGACACTCACGCCGATCTCGCGGCATGGGTGCGTGAAAATGTGCCGGCCGATGCTTTTATTGCGCAGGATCACCGCATTCACCTGCTGGATGCGAATGCCGTTCCCGCACTCGAATCGCTCCAGGTGCCGCAGCGCGTTTTGGACAGCAATTTTGTCCCCGACCTTGGAACAATTGACGAGATGCGCACGTGGGGCGTCGTTTATGTCGCAGTGCACAAAAATGTCTATTCGCGCTACGTGACCGGAAAATTCAAACCAAGCCAGAAGGAGCGCGCAACGTTCGAGCGGCGTAAAGAATTTTACGAACGCCTGCTCAAGGATTTCAAACCGGTCTGGGAACGCTCCGCAGGCGAAAGCGAGTATCTCCAGCCTGCAATGAAACTTTTCCGGCTCTGATCTGCCGGTCTCGATGGCGGTATCATGAAGTGCCGTGGCGCTAAGTTTTGGTCACTCGCTGCTACCGTCGTATTGATCGTAGAGGTCGCCAAGCCATGCGATGCCGAGAGCGACTTCGAGGGCGAGGACGATGGCGGCCGTGCAGACTGCGGCGATGGCCTGCCATTGGAAGTGCGGCACGCATTTTCCGAAAGCAAACCACGCGCACGCTGCGAAGAAGAGCGCGGGTAGAAGTGCGGCGGCTATCGCGAGAAACTGGCTGATGCCGACGATGAGGCGGAGGCCGGTGTTTTCGATGCCGGGTGCGGCGGCTTCCTGCGGGCGAAACCATCCTGGAAAGTAGAGCGCGGCGGCGCTGGGAAGGATGGACATGGAGACGTTCAGCGCAGGCAGGACGACGCCGAGCGCACACGCGCTGAGTGTGATGATGCGCTGTGCGCCGTGGATTTTCGCAAAGAGCGATGCAGCGAGCACGGCACCGATGCCAAGCGCGGCCCATTGTAAAAGTGTGCCGAGCACGAGCGGGCCGAGGAGTTCGCCTAGGGCGAGCTGCCAGCCGGGGATGGGGTAGGTTTTAAGCAAGTCCATGGCGGCCATTCCCTGCCGCAGTTGCGCGGTGGCGTTTTGGCCGACGACAAAGAGGCTAATCAAACCGGCCACGTAGCAGCCAATCCCGACGATGGCGGCGGTGACGACGAGCGGACCGGGCATTTGCTGGCCGATGCTTGCGTGGACATACAAGGCACCCGCGCCGAGGATGGCGAAAAAGGTCGCCCAAAGTCCGAAGGTGCGTCGTCCGCCAAATTTGATGAGCGACTTCCACAGAAATGCGAGCGGCGCAAAGCCGGACGGGCGCAAACGCCAGAGCGGGGTTTTGGCTTTTTCGGATTTGCCGATGACGCGCATCTCGCCCTTGCGGTGCGCAGCGAGGAATGCGGCGCGTTTTTGTGCAGCGGCGATGGAGGCTTCCTCGAAGGAAACATCGGCGCGGATGACCCACAGGAAATGCAGCACCATCATTCCGAGCGCGGGCGCGAGCGTGGCGAGGAAGGCGTGGGCGCTGTGCGCAAAATACGGACGCACGATCCATTTGAACGGCGCAAGCACGTAGGGCAGCGGGCCGGTGCGGGTGAGTTGTGCGAGGAAGCCTGCAATGTCCGGCCCAGCGGACGGCAGCGCAGGCAAAGAGCGGCGCGTCATCTCCGCGACAACGACGAGTGCGACGAGCGCGAACAACGCAGCGGCGCGGCGACTCCAGTCCGCCATGCCGCGCTCACGCAGTCGCTGGAGCGCAAACGATGCGCCGATGCGATGCATCGAGAGGGTGTTGAGGATAATCCACCATCCGCCCATGCGAAACCACGCCTCGCTCCCCGCGCGAAACCGCCCCGTGATAAACGTGAACAACACGGAAATGATCAGCAGCGCAAACTGCGACTTTAGCAGTTTGTGGATGATGAGCGCGCGCCTGGAAATCGGGGCGGGGAAAAGAAAAGCGATCTCCGCCTCGGTAAAACCAACCGCCGCACGCGAGGCCGGCAGCACCCACGAAAGCACGAACGTTGCGACAAGCAGTATTGCGGCACCGACATCGGGCCAGAACGCATCAGGAAAGAATGAAGGCCCCTGAACGCCCGTCGGCAGACCACCACGGAAAAGAAAACGGTAGAAATAAAAATAGAAGTAGGTGCCGCCGATGATTGCGCCCAAAAGATACTTCGGCTGGCGCAGCCTTTTGAGCCGTGCGAGCAGACCGTTCGCCAGCGAGCGCGCGAGTAGGTAGCGAAGCGCGGAATTCATTTCACTTCCCGGCATCCTCGCCTACGAGCCGGATGAAAATTTCCTCCAGCGACGCGTCTTTTCCATCGGTGCTGAACTGCGAGTGAATTTGCGCCAGCGTGCCGTAGGCGATCTTTTCGCCGCGCTTGAGGATGAGGACGTGCGAACACACTTCTTCGAGCAGATGCAAAAGGTGTGAGCTGATGAGAATGGCGACGCCCTGCTTCGCCTGCTGCACGATGAGATCCTTCGTGCGGCGGATCGCGAGCGGGTCAAGACCGGTGAGCGGCTCGTCGAAAAACATCACCTGCGGGCGGTGGAGAAAGCCGCACGCGATGGCGACTTTTTGTTTCATCCCGCGCGATAGCTCGGTCGGAAGCTGGTCGGCTTTGTCCTTGAGTTCGAGCAATTCCAGCAGCTCTGCGCTGCGCGTGGCGGCATCCTTCGCTTTGTAAAGTCGTGCGGTAAATTCGAGATGTTGCCGCACGGTGAGGTAATCGAAGAGCCGTGGTTCATCGGCGAAAAACGCCAGCTTTCTCTTCGCTTCGAGCGGATTCACGGCCATATCGTAGCCAGCGACGATCACCGTGCCGTGCGTTGGCGGGATGATGCCCGCGAGGCAGCGCAGCGTGGTTGTTTTGCCGGCGCCGTTCGGGCCGACGAGTCCCATAACTTCGCCGGGGCGCACGGCGAAGCTGAGTTCGCGCACAGCGGCGAAATTGCCATAGAGCTTGGTGAGTCCGTCGGTGGCAATCATGTGCGCGGAGGATGCGCGGCGAGGTGGAGTGGAAGCAAGCGCGCTCCGCGCTGGCAACCGGCGCGCACTTTGTGCAGCCTGTCACGCAGTGAAACATTTCCTTTGCTGTTTGCTCTTCGCATTTCTCGCTGCGTGCGGTCGCCAGGCCGAGCGCGCGGAGCTGGTGGTGATCAATGGCGCCGAGCCGGACACGATTGATCCGGCAAAAATTCGCGGGCAGCCCGAGGGCCGCGTGGCAAATTCACTCTTCGAGGGACTGACTCGCACCAACCAGCAGGGCGAAGCCG
>CAIYUV010000132.1 GCA_903929475.1 uncultured Spartobacteria bacterium | reverse complement strand
TGCCTGCATCGGCGGCAGCATCGAGGCGTTCACATTTCCGCGCCAGATGATGCCGTGAGTGAAGCCCTCGCTCTCCTGCGTCGGATTCACCAGCTCCGCCACGAAACGGTCATACGGTTTGTTTTCCACCAGCGCCCGGTGCAGCCAGCCGCTGATTTGCTTGCGTCCGCCATCAATAAAGCCCGCGCCCTTGTAATCGTTTCGCAGAAGGTCGTTCCAAAACGTGAGCCAGTGATCTGCGTAATTACTTTTGTCCGCGAGCAGCGTGGCGACGAGTTTTGCGCGTTTGTCGCCGGCGGTGTCGGCGGTGTCGGCGGTGTCGGCGAGGAAGGCGAGGAAGGCGTCGAGTTGTTCTGGCGTCGGGAGAAGGCCGACGAGATCGAGCCACACACGACGTGCAAATGTGCGGTCGTCCACAGCGTTTGGAAAAGTCGCGCCCTTCTCCGCGAAGTAGCGCGAAAGGAGATCGTCAATCGGATGCACGCTCGGACGCTCCGGTAACGTGAACGTGCGCGGATACAAATTTTGCGGTGGTGGTTTTGCGAAGGTAATTCCCGCCGGCCACGCAGCGCCCTGATCAATCCACGCACGCAGCAACCCCACCTGCTCCGGAGTCCACTTCGTTCCTTTCTTCGGCATGGCTGTTTCGGGGTCTAGCCCGGATACCGCCTCGACGATCAGACTTTGCGCGCTCTTTCCCGCCACTGCCGCAGCGCCCGTGTCTCCACCTTTCAAAAACGACTCACGCGTCTCAATGCTCAGTCCGCCCTTGTCCTTCCCCTTCGCGTGGCACTTGATGCACGTGGCCTCGAAAAGCGGCTTGATGTCCTTTTCAAAATCCACCGCGCGTGCGGCTGGCGGCGGAAGTTTCTCCACCAGCGCCGGCGATAATTCCGCCAGCGCCGGGAGCGCGGACAGCAGGAAAACCGGGAGTAGAGCGGAAAGCAGCTTCATGTGATTAACCTACTCCGCGAAATCGCAGAAGTATTCCATCTGTTTTTCGTGCGGCTTTTCCCACGCAGCTTGAATTCCTGAGCATTCCCCGATTAGAAGCCCTCACACCGCATGAATAATTCAGGACTCGTTCTCCCTACACCGAAGATCGCACCAGTTCTCGATGAAGCATTTCGCCCCGCTGTTTTGGCGAATCGTGCTTTTCTTGCAGCGGTCAGTGCGTCGGGAAAAGTGCAGGCCATCCGGCTGGCGATTGAGCAGACGGACGGCTCCGTTTTTCATTATGCGACGGAGATTTTCGCGGACGACGCGTCCGGCGCGGCTGGCAATTTTGTTTATATCGAGCGGCTGGTGAAATTTCTCCTGTGGAGCCGGGGCGGCTGGCGTGTTTATCTCGACGGCTCGCAGGCGCTCGGGGATTTGCTGGCAAATCACTTTCGCGAGACGGCTACGGGCAAGTTCGACTCCCACATCATCGGCGAGAAAATATACGACCATCCGATTGAGGTTGTTGTTTCGAAAAATCCTCCTCCTCCGCGTGCGGCGACCAAACCGCTCGGGCGTCATCTCGATGGTTGCCGCATCGGTTTCGACCTTGGCGGCAGCGATCGCAAGGTGGCGGCGGTGATGGATGGCAAAGTCGTATTCAGCGAGGAGATTGTCTGGGACCCGTATTTCCAAACCGATCCGCAGTATCATTTCAACGGCATCATGGATTCGCTGCGCAAGGCGGCGGCGCATCTTCCGCGTGTGGATGCCATCGGCGGAAGTTCGGCGGGTTGCTACGTGAACAATCGAGTAAAGGTCGCATCGCTATTCCGCGGTGTGCCTGCGGATGCCTTCGGCAAACACGTGCGCAATATGTTTCTCGATGTGCAAAAGGCGATGGGCGGCGTGCCGCTCGAAGTCGTCAATGATGGCGAAGTCACCGCGCTCGCAGGCTCGATGTCGCTTGGGAAAAACGCAGTGCTTGGTCTCGCGTTCGGCACCAGTCTCGCGGCGGGCTACGTCACTCGCGATGGCAGCATCACTTCGTGGCTCAACGAACTCGCCTTCTGCCCCGTGGACTACAATCCCGCCGCGCCGCGCGATGAGTGGAGCGGCGACTACGGAGTCGGTGCTCAGTATTTCTCGCAACAAGCTGTCGGCCGCCTGATGCCTGCCGCCGGGATCGTCGTTGATTCAAAAATGCCGCTGCCTGAAATGCTGAAGCTCGTGCAATCGCTCATGGCGCAGGGCGACGAACGTGCGCGGAAGATTTACCAGACCATCGGCACTTATCTCGGCTACACCATCGCGCACCACACGAGCTTCTATGATTTTGATCACGTGCTCATTCTCGGTCGTGTGACCAGCGGGGAAGGCGGCGATGTCATCCTCTCCGGCGCGCAGGAAGTGTTGAAAGCAGAGTTCCCCGAACTCGCCGCGCGCATCGCTTTTCACACACCGGATGAAAAGGACAAGCGTCACGGCCAGGCCGTCGCCGCAGCGAGTCTGCCGCAAATCTTGCTGGCGCATTGAACGCCGGCATCTCCAGACAGCGCGCATTCACACTTGTATTCAACGAAGGCGGGCTTTAGGCAGCGGCGCATGTGCAAATTTCCTTTGAAACCAAAATCCACCTCACTCTTTGCCTCCTGCTTTGGCAGGGCGCTCGTCATCTTCCTTGCGCTGGCAGCTTCCCACAGTTGGGCGGATGAGAAACAGGTAGTCGGACTGATTCCTCACGCGCAACAGGCGATGGTGATTGACGGGAAGCTGGACGAATGGGCCGGGGCGTTTGTCACTCCGCTAAATACAACGCATCCCGATGCGATGAACCGGGCGACTTTGATTTCCTACCTTTGGGACGAGCAAGCGCTCTACGTCGGCGTGCGTGCGCTTGACGCAAATCCCACCCACATCGCCGGGGACAATGCGCTTTACGATGGAGACGCCATCGAGTTCTACCTCGACGTGCGACAGGGCGAGGAACTCGGTGCGAAAAATTGGGCGCCCGGGACGTTGCACGCCTTTTTCACCGCCATCACGGGGCACGAAATCAAACCCCGCTTCCACATCCGCGACCTCCCCGCGTTTCGCGGCCTCGAATTGAAGGGCGTCGAACTCGCCGCAGTGAAAACCGCGAACGGCTACACCATGGAATTCAAGCTGCCGTGGTCGAATTTTCCCAACATGACTCCGAAAGCGGACATGCCGCTCGGCATTGATATCGAAATGGGGAGCGCCGATGGCGGTCATCGCGTGCACAGGGTATTCGCCTACAGTTCCCCGACAAGCGTGGGCACACCCTCCACACACGGACGCGTGTTGCTCGTGGACAAAGTGGACACTGCCAATGTGAAAGCATACAGCCGCGCACTCCTGCCGTTCGATGCGCAAGTGCCGGGAAATTACGGTCGCATTTACGGCGTCGCCTGCATTTCCCCCACCATCGCCGATGTAGTGGCGAAGGTGGACGCGCTGTTGCTGGATGCCAACGGCAAGACAAAGAAGAAAATCGAAAACGCCGGAATCACCACCATGGGCGACGCGATGAAAATCTGGCGCGGAGAATGGGAGACCTTTGATTTGCCAAACGGCACCTACACACTCGCGCTCACCGCCCGCGATGCGCAGGGCCACATCATTGCCGAGCGCAGCCTCCACGTATTACTGGAGCAGTGACGCGTGCATTTCGCCGGGCATCCCGCATTCAAAGGATGTTCCCGCATCGCTGACTGCCATGCTTCCAAGATTGGTGAGCCTCTGGGAAGGATAGGGGAGGCTTAAACCTAGAAAGGGATGCCTCTATCCTTCAAAGAAATGACGTATTCCTTTAAAGGAATGACGTATTCCTTCAAAGGGATGACGCATTCCTTCAAAGGGATGACGTATTCCTTCAAAGGGATGACGCATTCCTTCAAAGGGATGACGCATTCCTTCAAAGGGATGACGTATTCCTTCAAAGGAATGACGCATTCCTTCAAAGGGA
>CAIYUV010000131.1 GCA_903929475.1 uncultured Spartobacteria bacterium | reverse complement strand
TGCCCTGTCGCGCACCTCTCGCGTCCAAAAATCCACATACCACTCCCACTCGTTAGACAAAAAACAGCCGCCCAGAAAACTTTCAGACGATCGCCGCTTTATTCAGCGTTTCCTTAGAGAGAACTACAGAATGCCAGATCGAACTTTAATAAATCACTCAGAACGGCGAATCGAACATCTTGCCATGGCATTGCTTGTCCGTGAAACAGGCCGGACACTGAGATTAGAAAACGACGAAAAGCTAAGCCTTGTAGCCCTCAAAAAAGAACCGCTCGCAAAGTGAAATAGTCTCGTCTGGATGATTTTCTTCAACCGCATCACCTTTGGGAATACAGGACCAATGAGGACTTGCTCGACATCAAATGCGGAACAGCGGAGCAATGCCGGGAGCCATGAAGAAGAAAGACACTCCGATTTCTGTGCGGGCTGGAAAGATCGAGTTCGTGAAAATCAACGCCACGACGTGGGACTGGCGCGATGTGTATCACTGGATTCTTTCGCTGAGCTGGCCGCGCTTCGCCGCTCTCGTGCTTGGTTTTTTCGTAGCGCTGAATCTGGCTTTCGCCGTCGCCTACACTGCGCAAAGTGGCTGCATCGCCGAACTGCCGCCGGGGAATTTTCTTGAGGCCACTTTTTTCAGCGTGGAGACGCTGGCCACGGTGGGCTACGGCCACATGTATCCTGCCACTACATACGGCCACATCGTGACGACTATTGAGATCGTGATTGGCATGTTTTGGATGGCAGTGATCACGGGTTTGATCTTTGTGCGTTTCTCGCGCCCCACGGCCCGCATCGTGTTCAGTAATTCGGCGGTGATTACGCAGTTCGATGGCAAGCCGACCTTGATGCTGCGCGTGGCAAACATGCGCCATCAGTCCATGGTGGAAGCGGAGTTCCGGCTCATGCTCCTGCGCAACGAACCTGTCCAGGAGGGCGATTTCGCGCGCCGCTTTTACACGCTGAAGCTGACCTTCGACCGGCTGATCATGTTCCCCGTCGCCCTCACGCTGCGGCACGTGATTGATGAACAGAGCCCGCTCCATGGAATGACCGTGGCGGATTTGGAAAAAACAGACACGCGACTGATGGGCTCGGTGGTCTGCGTGGATGCGGTGATTCAGGCACCCGTCCAAAAACAACACGACTACGGCTGGCGCGACATCCACTTCGGCAAGCGCTTCGTGGAAATTTACACCGAAATGGAAGACGGCAGGCTGACCGTGGACTACGGTCGGCTGCACGAAGTGGAAGCGGATGTTCCCAAAACGGAATAGCCGAGCGAAGGCGATCAGTCCTCCGCTGTGGCGAGCTTGGCGAGGACGCTGAGATCTTCGAGCGTGGTGGTATCGCCTTTGATCAGTTCGCCGGCGGCGACCTGCTTGAGCAGGCGGCGCATGATTTTTCCGCTGCGCGTCTTCGGCAGTGCGTCGGTGAAGCGGATTTCGTCTGGCGTGGCCACGGGGCCGATGACGGTGCGAACGTGCTTCTTCAAGTCGTTCGCGAGTTCCTTGCTCGTCGTGATGCCGGTCTTCACGGTCACGAAGCACACGACGGCCTGGCCCTTCAACTCGTCCGGTTTACCGACGACTGCGGCCTCGGCAACGGACGGGTGCGACACGAGAGCGCTCTCCACTTCGGCAGTGCCGAGGCGGTGTCCGGCGACGTTGAGCACGTCATCAATGCGGCCCACGATCCAGAAGTTGCCGTGCTCGTCGCGGCGCGCGCCGTCGCCGGCGAAATACATCCCTTTGTATTCGCTCCAATACGTCTGCTTGTAGCGCGCTTTGTCGCCCCAGATGCCGCGCAGCATTGAGGGCCACGGCTTGCGGATGACGAGCTTGCCGCCCTGGTTCGCGCCGAGTTCGTTGCCTGCGTCATCCACGATGGCGGCGTCCACGCCGAAAAACGGGAGCGTCGCGGTGCCGGGCTTCGTGGGCGTAGCGCCGGGCAGCGGCGTGATCATGTGGCCGCCGGTTTCCGTCTGCCACCAAGTGTCCACGATCGGGCAGCGCGAGCCGCCGATGGTGCGGTGATACCACATCCACGCCTCGGGATTGATCGGCTCGCCGACGGTGCCGAGCAGGCGCAGCGAGGAGAGATCGTGCTTCGTCACCCACTGGTCGCCCCATTTCATAAATGCGCGAATCGCCGTCGGCGCGGTGTAGAAAACGGTGACGCCGTTCTCCGCGATGATCTGCCAGAAGCGGTCGTTCTCCGGCCAGTTCGGCGCGCCTTCATACATGAACGACGTCGCGCCCATCGCGAGCGGGCCATAGACCATGTAAGTGTGCCCGGTGACCCAGCCGACATCGGCGGTGCACCAGTAAACGTCCTCGTCGCGCAGATCGAAGACGTATTTGCAAGTCATGTAGGCGTGCAGCAGGTAGCCGCCCGTCGTGTGCAGGATGCCCTTCGGTTTACCGGTCGAGCCGCTCGTGTAGAGGATGAAAAGCGGCGTCTCGCTGTCGAGTTGCGCAGGTGCGCAGTCGGCGTCCACATATTCCAGCTCGCGGTGCCACCACACGTCGCGGCCTTCCTCGATGTGAATGTCCTGACCGGTGCGCTTGAAGACGATCACGCGCTTCACGGGATTCGTGCCGCCGTTGTTCAGCAGCGTCATCGCGTCGTCCACGTTCTTTTTCAAAGGCACCACTGCGCCGCGACGATAACCGCCGTCCGCCGTGAGGATGATCTTCGAGCCCGAATCGAGCACGCGATCCTTGATGCTCTCCGCGCTGAACCCGCCGAACACCACGCTGTGCATCGCACCGATGCGCGCACACGCGAGCATCGCGATCGCAGCCTCGGGCACCATCGGCATGTAGATGAGCACGCGGTCGCCCTTCTTCACACCGTTGCGCTTGAGCGCGTTTGAAAAACGGCACACCTCGCGGTGCAGTTGCGCGTAGGTGAGCGTGCGCTTTTCGCCGACCGGCTCACCCTGCCACACGATGGCCGCCTTGTTGTGCCGCGCTGTGCCGAGATGACGATCGAGGCAGTTCTCCGCGACGTTGATTTTCCCGCCGATAAACCATTTTGCGTAGGGGCATTTCCAATCGAGCACTTTCGTCCACTTCTTCTGCCATTTCAGATCCGCAGCTTCGCGGGCAAAGAATTTTTCCGGCTTCGTCACGCTCTCCTTCCACATTTTCTGATACTGCGCCATCGAGCCGATGCGGGCCTTTTTGGAAAATTCCTTCGCGGGTTTGAAGATGCGTTTTTCGACGAGGGTGGATTCGATGTTCTTGTTCATGACGTTGGAAAGGTTGGGGTGTCTAGCGGCCCCGCGCCCACACGACAAGTCTCGCATGAAGTTTCGCCTACACCGCCTTTGCCATGAAGTAGTCATCCATCACGAAGCCGTGACCGACATTACGTTGCCGTGAGTAATGATAGGATTCCTTGAAACGGAAAATTTGCCCCCGTAGCCTCCGCACATGGGCTACTCACCAAAAAGCCTGCTCGCCGCTCTCCTCTTTGCCACCGCTTCGTGCATGGCTCAGCCCCCGTCGTCGGAAGACAACTTGGACAAAGCGGTGAAACAAAACGAGGAGAGAATCAACGCGGTGATCCAACTGAACATCCCCCGGATTGAATGGAACAACGTGACCTACGAGGAAGCGTGGGGTTTGTTGGAGGAATTGATTCGTTCTGTCGATCCAACAGGAAAGGGCGTGAAGCTCTTCACCCCAGAGCGGGTGGAAGATGAAATCCGAAAAATCTCGCCGACACCTGCACCACAGGAAATTTCGCTTCCGGAGGCATCCGAGCCAAGCAGCACTCCCGTTGGGCAACCAGAACCGGCAAACGACAGCCTACAGCAAAAGCCCGAACCAATTCGTGTTTGGACAAACGCTCGCGACATTAAGGTGGCAGATGCGATCAGTTACCTGTCGGAGATGAAATACTATCGTTACACTGTTGCTGGTGTAGGGACTTTGGGTGATGGCATCTATTTTTCTCCACCGGTAGAAGGGTGGGGCGAACAAGCAGAAATCAAAGTGCCTGCCTCAGTTCATACCTTTGTGAATTGGAGAAAATTAACCGACTATTACGGCCAAGGCTGGCTAAACAGTGTGTTGGGTTGGAAGGAGCAAATCTTGTTCGATGCAAAACTCGATGAGAGAGTCCAAGTCCAATGGAAAAATGGCGATACGGTTCTCGCCCTCAAGGCCCCGACGCAGGAAATTTGGAAGCTACGTCGTTATATCGCATCGCTCGAAGATACGGCCAATAACCACTGGGTTACACCACTCAACAAGGGCGAACTCAACTTAATTGAGGCTATTCAACACCTCAGTGAAATCGAGTTGGTTGATGCATCAGAGCCGCCCGGCTTTACGGAGGCGAAAAATCTGGAAATTGAAGCGCCAACTTTAGGTGAAGCTTTGGAACTATTACGGACAGCTTGTCGGAAAATTCCGGGAACCAAGGAAGCGTTTCTAAAGTGGCCGTTTCTTCAACCAAAGCTGGCATCACTCGGCCCTGTAAGTCTCAAACTTAAACGAGGAGATGCTGCGGATGCGCTGCTTCTGATGCTCTTCGATCTCGGCTGCAAGTTTGGAGCGCAACCAGATGGGCGATGGGGAATCACCGCGCGGCAGATGCAAGACAGGGAAAACCATATTATTCGCGAATATAAGGTTCCTCTTTCGCTGTTTAGGAACAACACAGAACAGAAAAAATTTGCGCCGGGCGCATTCATTGAACCCCGGGGTGTAGTTTTTGGGCCAGATAGATTTGCTATGTATTCTCCTGCTACTTCAACCCTGATCGTCAAAAATCCAGCCGAAGAATTACTGTGTGTTCGCCACGCTATTCGCAAAGCGATCCTTGAGGACAAAAGTCTGGCAAAAATATGGTTGGAGCCTGTGAGCACCTCCAAGAAAAAGCGGTGACACTCACACCGCCTTCGCCATGAAGTAGTCGTCCATCACGAAGCCGTGGCCGATGTCGGCGACGGCTTCGCTCGCGATGTGGAAGTCGGCTTTCACATATGCGGCGATGGCGCGGACGTTGCGTTTGTTGACTTGCAGCCAGACTTCGCGTGCACCGAGTGCTCGGGCACGTTCGCAGACGTGGGCTAGGAGGGTGCGGCTGTGTCCGCGATGCTGGTGCTCGGGGATGAGGTAGAGTTTGTTGAGTTTCACACGGCTATCCTCCTCCAATTGGTAGGAGAGAAAGCCGATGGGTTCGCCGTTTTCCTCGACAAATTCCCACGGCACGCACGCGGCAAATTCGCTGGCGAGTTGTTCGGTGGAATACATCCAGCCGAGCATGAATTCGATTTGCTCGCCGCTGATGATGCCGGGGTAGCTCTCACGCCAGATGCGCTGTGCGAGGGTGCGAATCAGCGGGATGTCGGCTGCCGTGGCGGGGCGGAGATTCAAATTGGGAGCTACGCTTGTTTGCGCCCGCCCAAGAGCTTTTTGATCCACGCGCCGATGGCGACGACGCCGATGACGACGAATTTTTTGGCTGCGATGAGTGCGGTCAAAAGCACCTTGAAGAATCCGCTCTTGAGCAGCACGCCGCCCGCGATGAGACCGGCGATGCCGTAGGTGGCCACTTTGTCGCCGGATTTGTAATCGGCATAGCGGTTGCCCTCGGTAAAATCCACTACGGCGAGGATTCCGGAGGATTTAGCTTTGATGTCATTGAACTGAGGCATCGAGGACATGATGCTGACTTCAAGAACGCCTTCACGCCCAAGAACGCGGATGTCGTAATTCAGTTGTTGAACGGGGCCGTCCCTGTCGAATGACTTTGCCCAATAGAGTTTGTGTGTGTTGCGGTCGTAATGCGGCTGCTCGGCCCATCCGCTGAGTTCCAGTCTCCCGTATCCTCCCTTCATTCGTTCCGCGTTCTCGCTCTTGTTGGCCTCTTTCAAGTCGGCGAGCATCTTGTTGAAATCAATGGAGGAAAATTCCTCGTCCTTCACATAACCATCAGGCTTCCATTCGAGGACTGCGACCCATGTATCGTTGTCCAGAAAGTTGATCCCTTTCGGCACGATCATGCCGAGGGTGCTGCCTGCTTCCGGGGGATTGGACCAAATATCAACGAGCACCTTGCGGGCGTTGGCGGGATCGAGGTAGCGGAAGTCTTCGCCGAGTTTGATTTTTGCCTTCCCGCCGATGAGCGGGATTTCGCCGGTTTTGTATTCGAGTTCGGCAATTGTCTTCATCGCGTGTTGCATGGCTGCAATTTGCTTCGCGTCCGGCTGAGCGTCCTCCTTTTGCGCATGGAGAACCGAGACGATGGTGAGAAGGGCGAATAGTAATTTTTTCATCTGTGAAAAATATGTTGGTGGCACGCTATGCCGCGAAAGCCACGCGGGGGAAGTCCATTTTCCCTCAACTGTAATACGCCTGCCCGTGATAGAGGAGGTTCACGAAAAACGTGAGGATCGGATGGATGAACGAGCCGAACGCACGGAACGCGACCGCCATGCCGATAAACTGAATGGAGGGCGTCCAGAGCATCTGCTGATATGCCTCGGCCTTGTCTTCCCGGAGGAAGAGCAGCGGGATGCACGAGCCATCGAGCGGAGGCAGCGGCAGGAGGTTGAAACAGCATAGGATGATGTTCAGCGCAAAGGTGACGCCGAGCAGTGCGGCGGCGATCTCAAGTAGTTTGTCGGGCCGTCCGGGTGCGACGAAATCGGCGAAATGGAAGGAGTTTGCAGGGACGAACCAGCCCGCCGAAATTCCCCCACGAATGAAAATTGCGGCGAGCAGGGCAAGAAGGAGATTCGCAGCCGGGCCGGCCATCGCCATGAGCGCGGCGCGTCGTGGAAATCTGGCCGCCCACTGCGGGTCGTAGGGCGCGCTCGCCCACCCCATCATCCAAGTCATACCTTGGGCGGCGAAATAGAAGAAGCTGATGATAGGTGCAAAAATCATCCCCACAGGCTCGCGCTTCATGTGCGGGATCGGGTCGAGCGAAACCTGACCGCCATGATACGCCGTGTCGTCGCCAAGCCTGTGCGCAGCCCATGCGTGCGCCGCCTCGTGGCAGACGGTGGAGTAGGTATAGACAAAATACCAGAGCAGCCCGATGGCGAAGTCAATTTGCGGCATGACGCGGGTGCTAGCGACTTTCCTCGACAAGCACAATGGCGACGGTGGATATCGCTTTCACCTCTCTCCGTGACCTGCGGGGAGATGCAAATGTCGCTCCTCCTGCATACTCCTTTCGCGCGATGACCTTATTTTCACAAAGTCACCCAAGAAAAACACTAGCCTCATCAACCCTCGTGTGTAACGTGCTTCAAGAATTCTACTTCTTTAAGCTTTTGATTGCGCGCAGTTCAAATCCACATAAATTCAAAATATGAAAACCAAAGCCCTCCAAGTTCTGACCATGACGGCAGTGCTTGTTGCTTGGCTGTCACCATGCCGAGCGCAGACGACTGCGAATACAACCCCGGTAGGCTACATTAATGTTACAATTCCCGCCGCCACGCCACCGACGATTACAGAACAAAGCGTCGCCTTCTCCGTGCCGCTCTACAACACGCCGGATTTCCAAGGCACCGTTGCCTCGCTCGACAGTGTAAATTCGTTCACACTGACAGGCGCCTCCTTCACCGCCGGAAATTTTGCCACCACATCCGCGCCCCGCGGCGTCCGGATCATTACCGGCACACAGCAGGGGATGCTGTTCCTTGTTTCGGCAAATACGACGAATCAAGTCACGGTTGTCCTTCCCAACGGCGTCACGGATATCAACACTTTGCTGGCTGTCGGTAATACGATTCAAATCGTTCCAGTGAACACCTTCGGTAGTCTGTTCGGGACTACGACACCACTTTTGATGACAGGCGCGAGTGCAAACGATGCTGATGTCGTCTATCTCCTGTCAAAAGACGGATCGGGCAATGATCAGTGGCAAACTTACTTTCACAATGGCACCAACTGGCGGAGAGCCGGATCTGGAGCGGATCAAACCAACACCATCATTTATCCTGACGAAGGGGTGTTTATCGTCCATCGTGGCACAAGCTCGGTGACTTTGACCATGATGGGAGCAGTCCCCAGCACCAGTGAGCAGACGGGTTTATTTGGAAGTGGTTCGACCTTTCTAGCAAACCGTTTTCCAGTGGATGTTCAATTGTTCAACTCCGGCATCCAAGACAGCGCTGGATGGGTGAAAAGCACCAGCGCCAACACGGCTGACAAAGTCTATCTCTGGGACACCATAACCCGTGTGTGGCAGACATATTTTCACAATGGAACGAACTGGCGCCGTGCGGGAACCGGCGCCAATCAAAACACCACAGTCATCAAAGCTGGCACGGCCGTCGTTCTGTATCGGTCGGCGGCCACTGGCACTGCACTGGTTCAACCACTCCCCTACACCCCTTAATTTGAAATCAGTGTCGAAACGATATATCGGCAATAATTGGGATAAAAAATCGGGGATGCCGCCAGTGAGACATTGCGACGCAACAGAACATCTGTATTGGTATATCGTGAGACTTGGATAACCCAACAGATGCCTCCTAAAGCACTTTCACAATATGAATAATCCGACCGCACATCGCAGTGGCAGAGCCATAAAAATATGTGCTCTTCCGCTTGCCTTTCTGGTCGCAACTAGTGCTTCGGCGGCATCCATCACGTGGACACTGACCACCGACGAAGTTTGGAAAAGCGATACAAGCGGGTCTTTCTACTTGAGCGAGGCAAAAGCGGAGTTCTCAAACAATTCCACACCGGAAAACATCATGCCTCCCGTGCTGAAAATTGTGAGTTCGGCAGGAATTATCAACATCAGCGGCACGGGCAACCTCACATTGAATAGCGGGGATGCAAATCCCGACAAACGGGTTGAGGAATTCACTGTAAATGCAATCCTTGCATGCCTCGGAAATCAGGTTTCTCCCATCCATACCAGCCAGCAGCTTGCTGCGAACGGAGTAATCGGAACCAGCGAAGTCAACCTCACCAAAATCCCGGCAAATACCTTTAATCAAAATCCCTTTGGCACTCGTGTTGACACAGAGGCTCAGGCGAATAGCGGACACAGTTTGACAGGTCGGCTCAGCGGCACATCGGGAACGGAATTGACTTCAACCGTCTTTGTGGGCGGAGCCTCTCGTTCCTCGCAGAATGCCAGCATTCCCGCTTTCCCGAACAGCAATCTCGCGAGCGGCAACGGCGGTGGTTTCAGCACAGCCACCCTGCGCACTTCTCGCAAATCTTCCGTGGCATCATTCACGGAAAAGCTTCAGGCAAACACCAGCAACGCTCAATTTTCACATGATAATTTATCGGCCACTTATGACGAACATTCGTTTTTAACCACTGACCAATTCAATGCAGTCCCCACTTCTTATGCTGATTCTGGAGCCGCCAAAAATAGCAACCCGCCAGGCGTCGCTTCATACCTTTTGCAGAATGATCTTTCCAAAATCGGGCAGGACAGAAACTGGAACAACACAGATCTCACAAATATAGCTCTTCCCAAGCAGGGCGTGGTCAACAGCAGCAGTATCATTGTTTCCGCGGGACCCAGCTTAAACACTGGCTTTGAGGAAATCATCCCAACCACAGAGTTCGCCTCTGCGGCACTTTCGTCAAACACGCCGACCGCGACGCGTCAGCCCGCTGACTTCGCACCTGCCTACGTCAATTTTGCAGGCACCGTGTTCAGCAACAACACTCAATTTACACCCGCAACCCCCGCGCCCGGCAATTCAATCATTGCCAAAAACACAAGCAGCACAGGCCAATTCAACTTCAACCAGAAAACTCCGACACTCAGACGTGCAGTTTTCACCGCATCTCCGCCTGCAACGGAAACCGACATTGCTTTTGATAGCGCCGGTCTTCTACTCAAGAACAACGCTGGAGTCGCACTCTCCGCAGGCGGTCCCGGTGACGGCGACGGTATTGCAGTTCAAATTGGATATTACGATGGAGCGACCACATCGAACAATTTCTCCGGCAACTGGGTTCCTCTAACGGGGCAAAACTCACTCAATACGGCTTTTCTCACGACATCCATCGGTGATGGTCAGGGAGTAGATGGCGAATTTTACGGGACCTATGTATTTAACAGTTCACTGCCGAATACATTTAATAGCCTCCCTCCTTCGACAACAATTCCTCTCTCTTTGCGTTTCTACAACACCCTGCTCATTTCTAACGCAACGCTGTTCAACACGGTTTCCGATGATTTGTGGCTGTGGAAAACACCCGCATCACCTTCACCATTTCCACCTCAAATTATCATGTCTCTCGGAGATGCAGGATTGGAATGGCAGGGAGGCAACGGAACGGAATTCAAAACCACATTGGCAATCCCGGAGCCAACATCGGCTCTCTTGCTCGCGGCTGGCGCGGCGGGCCTTCTCGGGCGCCGCAGGCGTCGGGCTTGAACGAACGAAACACGACCATCCTCTGTCTCACGAAGGCAAGCCTCTTGGCTTGCCTTCGTTTTTTTCGGACATAGCAATCCACACACATGCCTCAGTTTCGCTACACCGCACGCAATGCCTCCGGCCAGATGGTGGACGGCGTCGTGACCGCGAATGACCGCAGCGGGGCCATCTCCCAAGTCGAACAGCAGCGATTCGTCCCCGTAAAAATCCAGCTCGTCACCGACGAACCCGCGAAGTCCGTCGCACTCGCCACCAAGCCCGCAGCCACGGAAAAGTCGCATGCAAAGTCCGACGCGAACAAATCCGCACCACCCGCAGTGCGCAATCAGTCTGTAAAATCAGCAACGACCCCAGCGACCTCCGCCCCGCAGTCGCTCAAGCTCAGCCACTCACAGCAGTATCTTTTCACCGAGCAGCTCGCCCACCTTCTCAGTGCGGGCATGACGCTCGACGAATCGCTCGGCGTCCTCTGCAAGCGCCTCAAGCACGTCAAACTCCGCGCGCTCTCGCAATCACTCCACCAGTCGCTCGTTGATGGCCGCAGCCTCTCGCAGGCCATGCGCGACTTCCCGCGCATCTTCAGCCCGCTCTACGTGAACATGGTCTCCGCAGGCGAGGCCTCCGGCTCCCTCTCCACCATTCTCCACCGCCTCACCACGCATCTCGCGGAAATCAAATCACTGCGCGAGCGCGTCCAGCAGGCACTACTCTACCCGTCCGTCCTCGTCGTCGTCGGCATCGTTTTGATCATGGTTTTCATGACGACGATGGTGCCGAAGCTCATGTCCTTTTTCAAAGACACGAACGCCCAGCTCCCCGCCGCCACCAAATTCCTCATCGGCCTCAACACCATCGTCGCCAACTACTGGTGGGCCGGTGTCGCCGCGATATTTGGCGCATACGTTCTATTCCGTGCCTTCGTCGCAACGCCAGCGGGGCGGCTCGCGTGGGATCGGTTCAAATGGAACATCCCCGTTCTTGGCCGCATCTCGCGCTTCCGTTACTTCGCGCAATTTGCGCGCACCCTCGGCACGCTCACACAAAACGGCGTCACACTTCTCCGCGCGCTGGAACTACTCGAAGACATCGCAGGCAATGAATTTATCCGCCAGCGCATGATGGAAATCCACGCGGCTGTCCTCGACGGCACCACGCTCTCCGTCGCGGCAGCCAGCCAGCACATCTTTCCCGAGATGTTCGTGGACATGATGGGCGTCGGCGAGCAGACCGGAAAATTTTCCGAGACCATGTGCCTCATCGCCGACGTGTATGAACGCGAACTCGACAAACAAGTGCAGGTCGTCAGCACCCTCATCCCGCCGCTCATCATGATCCTGATCGCGGGCGTCATCGGCACCGTCATCTACGGCATCCTCATCGCAGTCTTCAATCTCACCAGCGGCATGAACCGCCGGTGAAAAATTTTCCGCCCATGAGACACGACACTTTCACCGCGAAGACGAAACAACAGCGCCGCACAGTTGTTACACTTCCAGCCTCGCGCGTCTTGCCATCCATCGCCTTCGCTCACTAACTTCCAACTCATGCCACGCACCATCCTCACCTGCATCTGCGCCGCCGCCCTCGCGGCCTGTGCATTTGCCGACGAGGAACAGGCACCTATCACCGAGCAGCCCGTGCCATTCAGCGTGTGGCTCGATTTCAACGCCCTCGCAAAAGCGAACGCCCCGCAGCCCGCGCTCCCGATTTGGTTTCAGTCCTTCCAAAGCGAAGCCGTCCCCGCGAATGGCGACACGCCGCCCAAAACACTTTTCCGCCTGCGCCTGCGCCGCCTCCCGCAACTGCACCAGGAAATGCTCTTCCGCGTTTTCTTCGACGACCTGCCCGATATGCAGCCCGTCATCAGCGCATGGAGCGAAACGGGGAAAGAGCGATTCCGCACCACGCTGCCCGGCAACAGCACCGGGCTGCCCACGCACGAAAGCATCATCCTCCCGCTCGAAGGAACGGACTACGTGGACATCGAAGTCCCCGGCGACGGCAGCAGCATCCGCGGCGCATTTGCGAGTTCGCTGAAAGACGGAGCTACAAAACAAACTACCGACTTCACGCCCGCACCCGAACTCACCGACCCCTTCGGCAACATCGTCTCCGCACCCGCCGAGGATTCAGACTCAAAACTTTTCGGACGCATCAAAGCCGTCCTCGACCCCGGCGTCGTCAGCCTTTCGCTAAAAGCGAAAACTGCGGAGACATGGGAATTCGATCTCGCCGCGCAGCCGCTCATCGCCGTCGTCAGCTTTGAGGTGTTGAATGCCGACACCGGCGCAGCGCCCGTCGTCACCGTGAACGAAGGCAATCCCGCCTTCGCAAACATCCGCTGGCCCGACCTCGCCGACCCCGCCTATCGCGGCGAATCGCGCACGCTCGAACAAGGAATGCGCTTTCAATACACCGGATGGCTGCACGCGCAGGCGATCATCCCCGGCAAACTTCTGCGCTCCGGCTTGAACAAAATCACCATCAGCTTGTCGGAAGGAAGCAGCGCCATCGCCATCCGCAACGTCGAGCTACAGCTCAAACACAATTGGAAACACTTCGACTACATCCTCAGTCCCACAAATCCATGAAACCGCTTCTGCGCAATCAAACCGCCGGCTTTACACTCCTCGAAATCATGCTGGTGATCATCATCATCGTCACACTGATGGCCGTGCTGATTCCAAACATCGCACAAAAAGCGGAGCAGGCAAAAATCGAGCAGGCCGGAATCTACATCACACGATTGGCTGGCGAGGTAGCGACATACGAAATGCAAAATTCCTCGCCGCCCTCCTCGTCGCAAGGTCTCAAGGCGCTTGTCGAAAAACCCGCAGGCGATCCGGTCCCGCGCCGGTGGCGCAACTACGAAGACAAAATCCAACCCGATCCGTGGGGGCAGGAATATCACTACGAATTCCCAGGGCGCCACAATACGAAGGGTTTTGACATCTACAGCAACGGCCCCGACCGCCAGCCAAACACCGCCGACGACATCGGAAACTGGCAGCAGTAATACTCCCGATTAGTTTCAAAAGAGCCGCGCCCATTAAAGCGTGGCTCTTCTGTTTCCCGATAAAAGGCTCGGTAAATCATTTCTGTAAAAAAGACTCGCCAACCGTATTGGCAGGGTCATCTTTTCACCATGCCTCCCCGCATAAGAACATCTGCCCTCGCCCTCGCCCTCCTCATCTGCACGTATATTTTTGCCGGCATCGCTCTTGCAGAAGACACGATTCAACGCACGCCAGTCGTTTCCTCCAGCCTCGCCAGCGTCGGCTACGACGAGCGGGAGCAGGTGCTGGAAATCGAATTTCGCAACGGCGGCATCTACCGCTATTCAGGAATCACAAAGGAATTTTTCACCCAGTTTATGTCTGCCAATTCCAAGGGCAGGTTCTTCGCCCTCAAAATTCGCGGAAGATTTCCTTTCGCGCGTTCGAACCCGAATGCCATTGCCGGACAGTAATGACGCGGGACGAGATCAAGTTGGTCGCCTTCATCCTTTTCGCACTTCTCGCCGGTGTGTCGGCGAAACACTGGCGCAGTTTTCAAGTGGCCGACTCTTCGCAACCGGCACACTCACCCGCTCCTCAGAAATCGGCAAAACCACCCTACATTTTCAAATCGCCAAAGGAAGCTCGCGACGCTCACAACCGCACTGCGCAGAAAACCGCAGAGTGATCCTTGCATGCGCGCGATGGACACGTGGCACCCTGCGATGCTAAGCAGTGCGTGCGCATCCTGATGAGCACCCATTTTTTCCGCGATAAAACCGTGCACATCACCCGAGGCATCAGCCGTTTCTTCAATCGCGGATGGCGTCGCCTCGTCGGCAAACCGCGACCCGCAGAAGAACAGAGCCTTTTTCCGCTCGTCATCCAGGTGCTCGCCGCATTTTCAAAAAGCGAAGGCGAAGTCGTCGAGGAGGAGGTGGATAATGTGCTCGGCCTGCTCCGTCACGGATTTCCCGACGGCGTTTATTCCGATTTGCGACGCCAGTTTCGCGACGCGCTCGGCCAGCAGCAGGACGTAGATGCAATGGCCGACCGCCTCTCCCGCGTGCTTGGCCCCGAGCAAAAAATCATGCTCGGTGTGCAGCTCTACGACATCATCGCGCGGGTCGGCGAAGGGCAGAAGCAGATGCCCGCATTTTATGCATTCATGGATCGTCTCGGTATGGCGACGCAGGCCATCGAGATCGTCCACCAACTTCAAAGCGGAGAAAAAGCAGACAAAGCTGTAACGCAGTCCGGCGAATTTCCCCTCGAAGTTCTCACATTCGGGCGCGATGCGCAGGCCGATGTCTGGCTGAAGGGATTTAATGCCGACGAGCGACTCATCGCCTTCCGCTTTCACGCGCTCGTGCTGGTGAAGAACGCTGCGCAACGCACTGTCTTCGTCCGGGGGCGCCCGCTGCTGCCCGGCACCTTCTGCCGCATCTACCCCGGCCAGCGCGTCGTGCTCGACGAGCAGGTGCTCACGTTTCAAGACATCACCTACTATTTCAACGCGAAGAAAGGCGTCTTCGCCACGCAGGTCTTCGTCGAACTAAACGACAAGGACGAAGTGGAACTCTCCCGCGTCCGCACGCGCGCCAGCGTGCTCGAAGTGCGCTTCGGCCTCAAAGTGCAGGTGCGCGCACTTGCCGATGTGGATGCACTGCTCAACGGCGTCGCACTCCGCAGCAGCACGATGCTAAATGCCACGCTCGAAGACCGCATCATCTTCCACCACGACGCCGAACTCACCCTCGCCGACCTCCGCCGCCGCGCCCGCGCACTCGGCGTCCGCTTTCAACTCAAAAGCTACAAGAGCGCCTACAAAGTCTCGAACAACCCGAGTTTGCTGGAGACCGACGACATCCTGCTCTCGCCCGGCACCTCCGGCGATGTGCTCCTGCGCGTGCTCTGCGATTACGACAACAAGGTCGGCAAACTCGAAGTCACCGCTGCGGATCGCCCCATCGTCGTCGGCGAAAAAGTCATCCCCGTCGGTGGCTCGTGCGATTTGAATGATGGCGACTTCATCCGCATTGACGCTGGTCAGGGCCTGCGCTGCGACTTCAGCGAGCGCATCATCGAGGAGGAGCGCAACATCGTCTCCTCGCTCGAACTGCGCGACCTCACGTGCCACTTCGGCGGCAACGTCACCGCGCTCGACGGCATCAGCTTTTCGCTCACGCGCGGCGACCTCGTGTGCGTGATGGGCGGCAGCGGCTCGGGAAAAAGCACACTGCTCCGCGCCATCGCAGGCCGTCTCCCCGCATCGCGCGGCCACGTGCTTCTCAACGGCCAGGCTCTTTACGAAAACCTCGACGAGTTCAAACGCTTCATCGCATACATCCCGCAGGACGACGCGTTCGACGACCACCTCACCGTCGAGGAAAACCTCACCTACGCCGCCGCGATCCGCTCGCCGCACCTCAGCCTCAACGACCGCGAGCGCCGCGTGGACAGCCGCCTCGTCGAACTCGGACTCGCCGAGCGCCGCGACGTCATCGTCGGCTCCGCGGATAAAAAGACGCTCTCCGGCGGTGAACGCAAACGGCTGAACATCGGCCTCGATATGATTTCGAGCGCCGACATTTTTCTTTTCGACGAACCCACCAGCGGCCTCAGCAGCAAGGACAGCGAGCACGTCATCGAAATCATTCGTGGCATCGCGCACAACAAGATCGTCTTCGTCGTCATCCATCAGCCGAGCGCGCGACTGTTCTCGATGTTCACCAAAGCCATCCTCCTCGACCGCGGCGGCAAGCTCGTCTTCCACGGCAAACCGGCGGAGATGCTCGACTATTTCGCCGAGGCAGCCATCGAGGAAAAAGGAATGGCCGCCGATGTCGCGAAGCGCGACGCCGACAGCGCCGAGTTCTGTTTCGACGTGCTCGAAACTCCACTTCACGATCTCAGCGGCGACGTAATTTTGGAGGAGGGAAGCAACGGACAACTGATCCCAGCGCGCCGCTTTTCGCCGGATTTCTGGCGCGACCGCTACGAAGCCCACCGCCTCACACAGGACGTAAAGTTGAACTTCAACCGCACGGGGAAAAGTCACGCGCCAAGCACGCTCGAGCCTCCTGCGCAGATGAGCACCGTCAGTTTTGCCGGCCCGCAGACCAACGTTTCCGTGCCCGTGCCGCGCCCCGCCAAACCCAAGCCCGCGCCAGTCCCCGGCACCCTGCGCCAACTCCGCTGGCGCGCCGAGTGGCTGCAATTTCACACGCTCCTGCGCCGCGCTTTCCTCTCAAAGCTCCGCAACGTCGCCAGCCTCTTCGTCACACTCCTCGCCCCGCCGGTGCTCGGCGCGATCGTCGGCTGGGCGCTTTATTTTACCGACGACGCCGACCATCCCTACGTCTTCGCCTCCGCCTTTCACATTCCCACCTACATCTTCATCGCGCTGCTCGTCGCACTCTTCCTCGCGTTGATGAACAGCGTTGAAGACATCATCCGCGACCGCGCCGTGCTCCAGCGCGAGCGCAATCTCGATGTCGGCATCGGCTACTACGTCACGGCGAAATTTCTCACACTCTGCGTTTTTTCTGCGCTCCAGTGCGCGCTCTTCATCATCGTGGGCAACAGCATTCTCGAATTGCGAGGTATGTTTTGGGAATACTTCCTCTGGACCTTCCTCACCGCCGTGAGCGGCATCGCCCTCGGCCTGCTCGTCTCCGCACTCGTGCCAAATTCCAAGACCGGCGCGATGCTCGTCCCGCTCATCCTCATCCCGCAGCTCATCTTCGGCGGCGCACTCATCAAATACGATGAGATGAACAAGGACCCCAGTCTGCTCTATTCCTTCCAGCGCTGGTTTGAAAATAAACACGTCGCCAGCGACATGGAGGGCGACAAAAAACTCCGGGTGCCACTCATCAGCCGCATCGTCGCCACGCACTACAGTTATGAGGCGCTCGTTGTCGCCCAGGCCAAGCTCAATCCCCTCGCCCTCCGCCAGCAGAAACTCCAGCACATGATCGAAACCCTCGCCGCCAGGCCCACGCGCACCGACGCCGAGGACGACCGCCTCGACGATTTAAAAGACACCCTCGCCCAACTCAGCGGACTCGAAGCCGGCAGCCCGCGTGAAATTGACAAACGCCTCGCCCGCGCCGACGAAATCATCGCCGGGAGCCAGACCACCAAAGGCGATTTCAAGACGCGCGTCTTCGGCATCACCGCCAGCCAGCTCTACGAAAACCAGAAAATCGCCGACATGGTCGCGAAAGCCGAAACCGAGCAAAACGACTACCGCCGCAACTACCGCATCAACCCCTTCTTCAGCCCCGAAAAACACCACTTCACCCTCGGCGACGGCAAGAGCGGCTGGACGATGAGCGTCTGGTTCCGCAACGGCGCCATCCTCATTATCACCTCGCTCGTGCAACTCATCATCCTTCGCTGGGTGCTGCGGCGGCAACTCCAGAAAACCGGCGTGTAAACCAGCGCGCCTGCGGGTGGTGGCTGCTTTTTATCTCCGGAGTATAACCCCAAACAAGCCGTGTCCTTCGTCGGCAATGCCGGCGGTAAAAAAGAGCACCGAGTCGGGCTCATCAAGTTCATCAGTATCGCGGGCGGCAATTTTCTCCGACTGAACCTTGGAACCGAAGTGCAGTGCCCATAGCCCGTCGAATTGAAGCTCTACGCCTTTGGCGTCCTTCAAGGAACCACGAGGCGTGCCGGAAAAATTTCCGCCGAGACGATAGCGATGGATTTTCCCGTCGCCGAAATTACCGACAAAAAGAACATCATCGGAGGCACCGGCTTGATGACGCGAAATCGCCATGCCCCACGGAGCATTGAGATCATTCGGATTGTTCGCATCCAGGCTCACATCCACGAGCCGCTTCACGAAATTCCCAGCCGAATCGAACACATTGATGTAGCCCAGCCCCGCTCCGTGAAGTTCCTGTGCCCCGCTGGAATCCTGCTTCGCATATGCCACGATGAGGTAGCGCGAGACGCTGTGTGCTTTGCGAATTGCGTAGTGCTTGATGTTGTAAGGAGCGTATCCCGCTATCGGAGCAAGATCCGCTGCGTTGATCTTGGTGGTGAGTGCCGTGTCCGGCGCGAAATCACCGTCATACACTTCGATTTTTCCGCCTTTGAAATTCGCCACGTAGAGGCGGACGGCACCCTCGCCGATGTGCGAAATGGCCATTCCTTTGTAGACGGCACCATTCGCAGAATTATCCACGACAATACGCGCGTTCGTCGCATCCACGTCCGGGTTCCAGCCGGAAATGACGCCATCCTCGGAGCAGAAAAGATATTTTGCGGATCCAGAAACTGTCATGCTCGCATTGTGGATGATGAAATCGCTGCTCGGCGTTGCGCCGAATGCAGCCAGATGCCTCACCAACCCAGTCGGCGTGCCGGTAAAACCTTGCGTCGCTGCGGGAATACTCACCACGAGCGGATTGTCGACGGGCACGGGTTTGCCCAGCGCGTCATACACCGTCGCCGTGCCGGTGCCGTTGTTGGCGACCCAGATGCGGTGACCGTCCGGGCCGACAGCGATATCCCAAGGGTTGACGAGATTTTCGTCGGTGCCGGGAGCCACGCCGTGGATGTCGGATTGGAGGTTGCGCCATGCGAAATGTTCCGCCCTCGCGGCGGAAATAATAAGCAGTGTGGCAGCAAGTGTGGCTTTGAAGAATGTGTTCAGCTTCATTTTATAGGGAGTTTGTGGTTTCTGTTCAGTGGAGTTGAAGGACTGACTGCTTAAAACCACCCACTGTCAATGGTTGCAAAAAAAACTCCCATGGCGCCCGTCACTCACGACAAAATGATCAGACCGTTTTTCAGCGCCTCGTGAACGTGGGCTAGCTCCATGCGTTGTGCTTCGCCGAAGACTGGTTTCACCAAGAAAGCCATGAAAGGTTTTAGAAATTATTTGGAAACAGAAAGTGGGATCGCTTCGCTGGATTTTTTTACGCCAAGAGGTTTGAAGGGTCTTTGGTTGTCTACGCCGTCCTTGGGCTGGGTGGCGGCGAATTGATCTTCGTCTTTCATCTCCATTTTCAAAGCGGCGAGCTGGGTTTTGAGTTCGGCGAGTTTGGCTGCGTGGGCGGGATCGTTGGCGAGGTTGTGTTGTTCTTGCGGGTCGGTGGTGAGGTCGAACAACTCCCATGCGTCTTTTTTCCAGTAATGGATGAGCTTGTGGGTGGCGGTTCGGATGCCGAGGTGGGCGCGGGTGTTGTGGTGGCCGGGGTCGTGGTAATAGCGGTAATACATGGCGGTGCGCCAGTCGGCGGGCGGTTCGCCGCTGAGGATCGGGAGGAGGCTGCGGCCTTGCATATCGGCGGGGATTTTTTCACCGGCGGCGGCGAGGAAGGTGGGGGCGTAATCTATGTTGAGGGCGAAGGAATCGGTGACGGTGCCTGCTTTCACGCCGGGGCCGCAGGCGATGAGGGGGACGCGGAGGCTGGGCTCATACATGAAGCGTTTATCGAAAAGGCCGAGGTCGCCGAGGAAGAAGCCGTTGTCGGCGGTGTAGATGACGAGGGTGTTTTTGGCGAGGTCGTGGGCGGCGAGGTAGTCGAGGATTTTACCGACGCTGTCGTCCACGCTTTGGACGCAGGCGAGGTAGTCCTGCATATAGCGCTGGTATTTCCAGCGGGTGAGGGCGTCGCCGGTGATGCCGGAGGGCGGGTCCATTTTGAGATCGTTGCGGTTGAGGTCGCGGGCGATGGTCTGCCGGTTTTCGGGCAATGCGGCGGGGCGGCTGTCGTATTTGTCGAAGAGCGTGGATGGCTCGGGGATGGTTTTTTTGGAAAACTCGGCGCGGTATTTTTCGCTGGGCGTCCATTCGCGATGCGGGGCTTTGTGATGGAGGAGGAGGAAGAAAGGTTTGTTCTTCGGTCGCGTGTCGAGCCACTCGGTGCCGAGGTCGGTGATGATGTCGGTGACGTAGCCATTCACGGTGAGGCGGCCTGCAGGGGTGAGGAAGGCGGGGTTGTTATAGACGCCCTGGCCGGGGAGGATGATCCAGCGGTCGAAGCCGGTGGGGTCGCTGCCGAGGTGCCATTTGCCGATGACGCCGGTGTGGTAGCCGGCGCTCTGGAGGAGTTTGGCGACGTTCTGCTGGGTGCCGTCGAAGTTGTTGAAGACGGGGACGCCATTGAGGTGGGAGTATTTTCCGGTTAGGAGTGTGGCGCGGCTGGGGGTGCAGATGGAGTTGGTGACGAAGGCGTTGGGTGAAGCGGACGCCGGATTTGGCGAGGCGGTCGAGATTTGGTGTTTCGTTGACCTTGGAGCCGTAGCAGGAAATGGCGTGCGCTGCGTGGTCATCCGTCATGATGAAGAGGATGTTCGGCCTGTCCGTCGCAAAGGCATTGGCAGCGAGGGCGAGGAGGACGGTGAGAAATTTCATGAACTGGGAAATTGTCGCCCCGCCGTGCTGCGTGCAAGCTGGGGCTTTTCAGTGAGCGGAATTAAAAATACCCCTTGCCAAGCACCCTGGCCCGCGCTTTTCTCCCCGCCCTTTGAGTAAGCGCACCACATAAAACCGCGCTGTTGGTCCTCGGGCTCTTGCCGTCAGGCTGTGAGCTGTATGCGCCGAGGGTAACCCAGTGCTTCATCAAATAGAAAACACAAATATGTCTGTTCGTCTTGGCCGTTTTGAACTGCCGAAGGTGCCCGTCAAAGACGAGGCAACCGCAAATGAAAGCTACGCCAAATTCATCGCCGAGCCCTTCGAGGCTGGCTATGGCGTCACCGTTGGCAACGCGCTCCGCCGCGTTCTGCTCAGCTCCATCGAGGGCGGTGCAATCACCAATGTCAAAATCACTGGAGCCAATCATGAGTTCCAGACTCTCCCGAACGTCGTCGAGGACGTGACGGACATCATTCTCAACCTCAAGGCCGTCCGCTTTAAATGCGAAGACCATGAACCACGCACGCTGTCCATTTCCGTGAACAAGGAAGGCGACGTGACGGCGGCAGACATCGAGGAAGTCACCGGCATCGAGGTCGTGAACAAGAAGCAGCACATCTGCACGCTCGACAAGAAAACCAAATTTGAAGCCGAACTGACGGTCCGCGTGGGCCGTGGTTTCGCCACAGGTGAAGAAAATAAGTATCCCGACATGCCAATCGGCGTGATTCCGGTGGATTCGATTTTCTCGCCAGTCACCCGCGTGAAATACGCAGTCGAAGCAACGCGCGTCGGCCAGCGCACCGATTACGACAAGCTCGTTCTCGAAATCTGGACGGACGGCCGCATTGAGCCCGAAGAGGCGCTCAAGCAGGCATCGTCCATCCTCCGCAAACACATCGAGCCTTTTTACAACTACGACGAGGCCCAAGTGACGTTCGACGAAACCGCTCCGGCGCAGAATCAGGAAAACCAAAAGCTGAAGAAGCTCTTGAATATGTCCGTGAACGAAATCGAACTCTCCGTCCGCGCGGCAAACTGCCTCAACAACGCGAACATCACCAGCGTCGGTCAACTCGCGATGAAGAGCGAGCAGGAGATGCTGAAGTATCGCAACTTTGGCAAAAAATCGCTCAACGAAATCAAAGAAAAACTCACCGGCCTCGGCTTGTCGCTGGGAATGAAATTCGACCTCGGACTTGTCGAAGGACTCGCTGGCACGACCCCGGAGGCCTAGTCCTAACCAGATAGAAAGAAAACACGCCAATGCGTCATCAACGTAAAACTGTAAAACTCGGCCGCCGTCAGGATCACCGGAACGCGCTGCTGTCCAACCTCGCCGTGAGCCTCATTGACCACGGCCGCATCACCACCACCGTTGCCAAGGCGAAAGCCGTGCGCCCGTTTGTGGAAAAACTCGTCACCAAGGCAAAGAATGGCTCCATCCACTCGCGCCGCATGGCCCTCGCGGACCTGCGCCACAACGTGGGCGCAGTTCACAAGCTCTTCGCTGAGATCGGTCCGATCAACGCAGCGCGCAAAGGCGGCTACACCCGCATCACGAAGCTCGGCCAGCGCCGCAGCGACGCGAGCGAAATGGCCGTCATCGAGTGGGTAGATATGCCCGCCACGAACGTGCCTGCCGAGCCGAAAGCCGAACCAAAGGCCGCAAAGAAAGCCGCCAAACCCGCCGCAAAGGCACCAGCCGCTGACGCCCCCGCAGCGGAGGATAAACCAAAACGCACCCGGAAGAAAAAGACTGAGGGCGAAGCGGAAGGCTAAGCCGGACTCGCAAATCATCATCAAAGGGCGGGCCCGCGCGAGCAGGCTCGCCCTTTTTTTTTGCGTCCGGTAAAAGCTCATCATTCCAAAATGAACTCCGGTTTTCTCGACAAACTCCTCGAACGCATCGGTCGCGTGCGCCCGGAGGAAGTGCGCGACTACGTCTCACGCCTCGCGGATGAGAAGGGATTCTTTGAGACCATCTTCCATGCGCTGCACGAAGGCGTCATCGTCACCGACCCCTCGGGCAACATCACCTACATCAACCGCGCTGCGTGCGAATTTTTCGGCTTCGTCCGCGAAGAAGCGATGGGCCGACCGCTCGCAGAACAGTTGCGCGGGCTCGACTGGAGCGCCATCGCCGAGGCGGGGAAAACCGTGTCGCGCGACATGGAAATTTTCTACCCACAGAATCGTTTCCTCAATTTTTACGTCGCCCCGCTGCGCGTGGAAAAGCCGGGCCGCAAATCCGGCGAGCAGGAATTGGTGGGCTACGCCGTCATCCTCCGCGACATCACCGAGAGCCGCAAAAGCACGGAGGAAACCATCCAGAGCGAGCGACTGAATGCGCTCACGCTTCTCGCCGCCGGCGTCGCGCACGAAATCGGAAACCCGCTGAACTCGCTCCATATTCACCTCCAGCTCATGGAGCGCCGCCTGCGGAAACTGCCCGAGTCGCAGCGCAAGGAACTCGCCAAAAGCGTGGACGTAGCGAAGGAGGAAATCTCCCGGCTCGATACGATCATCCGGCAATTCCTCGGCGCGATCCGCCCCGCGCAACTCGAACGCCGGCTCGAAAACGTGAACCAGCTCGTGCAGGAAAGCGTGCGCTTTCTCGAGGCGGAGATCACCGACCGCAACATTATCGTTGAAACCGAACTGCGCGCCGACCTTCCGCTGCTCGAAGTGGATCGAGCGCAAATCAAGCAGGCGTTCTTCAACGTGATCAAAAATGCGTTCCAGGCCATGAAGACCGGTGGCATCCTGCATATCCGCACGGACATGGACGACCGTTTCGTCTCCATCAAATTCGCCGACACCGGCTGTGGAATCCCGGAAACCGAGATGAGCAAAATATTCGAGCCCTATTTCACTACGAAAGCCAGCGGTAGCGGGCTCGGTCTGCTCATCGTCCGCCGCATCCTGCGCGAGCACGGCGGCGAAATGGAACTGCTCAACGACGCCGGAAAAGGACTCGAACTCACGATGAAACTCCCGCTCCAAGACCAGCGCGTGCGAATGCTCACTAGCGGCTCGCCAGGCGCAGATTAGAATCCGAGTTTCGCGAGTTCGCGGTCGAGCTGGGCCTGGAATTTTTCCACATCGCCCGCTGGCGGCCGATAACCCTGTTCCTCGGGAACGACGCCGAGACGGCCGGTTTGATCGAGATACCATGCCGCCTTTTTCCCATCGCTGAATGTCACGTTACCGCTGACCATCGTGCCGGGGCGCGCGATAGTATCCACGGTGAGCAACACGCTTTCACCAGCAGGAGCTGGCTCGGCGGCCAGCGGCGAGAGCGCGGCTGGTGTTTCCGTGGGAAGCATGACCGGAGGCGCGGGCGGATCTTTTGGCATGAGCTTGAGATCGTCCACAAGCAGGCGCACGTCCATGTAGGTCATACGCAGGTCGCATTCGCTCGCAAGGCGCGTCTGGATGTCGGAAAGTTTCACGCCGTCCGCGATCCACGCGGCGACTTTGGCTTTTTGCTCGTCGGTCAATTGCATGGTCGGATCGGGCGCGATCACGGGCTAAGAGGCAAGCGCCGATTCAACATTCCGCTATTCTCCCTCCGTCGTCACCGCACCGCCCTCGCCAAGCGCCTGCTCAAATGCGCGCCACGCGAGCATTGCGCATTTCACGCGCTGGGGGAATTTTCGCACGCCTCGCAGCAGCACCAAATCGCCAAGCCCCTTCGTATCCGGCTCGGTGTCGCTGGTGACGAGCGTGTGAAAATTGTGCATGAGCCGCTCGGCCTCGGCGCGCGGTTTGCCTTTGAGCTTGAGCGTCATCAGCGACGCGCTCGCCTGACTGATGGCGCAACCGGTGCCGGTGAACTTCATATCCGCCACGCTCCCGTCCGGGCCGAATTTCACATCGAGCCGGATTTCGTCGCCGCACGAAGGATTGTCGCCGTGAACGTGAATCGCGTCCGGCAGTTTGCCGAAATTGCGCGGGCGCTTCGAGTGATCGAGGATCACCTGCTGGTAGAGTTCTTCGAGTTCGTCGTTCATCGGTCAAAAAATTTGCGCGCAGCACGGAGGATTTCCGCCATGCGCTCCACCTCCCCGGTGGTGTTGTAAAAATAGAAGCTCGCCCGCGTGGTGCCGGGCAACCGCAGTTTGCGCATGAGCGGCTGCGTGCAGTGGTGCCCGCCGCGCAGCGCGAGGCCGTGTTCGTTTGCGTAGGTGGTGAGGTCGTGCGGGTGCGCCCATCCCGCGTGGAATGCTGCAAGCGCACCGCGCTGGCCGGATGGACCGAGGACGCGGATTCCGGGGATTTCTCCGAGTCGCGCAACGGCGAGCGCGGCCAGCTCGGAATCGTGCGCGAAAATCTCGGAGCGCCCGATGTTTTCCAAATAATCCACCGCAGCACCGAGTCCAACAGCTCCCGCGATATTCGGCGTGCCTGCCTCGAACTTGTGCGGAGGTTGTTTGTAGGTCGCGCGTTCGTAGGTGACGCTCACGATCATCTCCCCTCCCCCGTGCCACGGCGGCATTTCCTGCAAAAGTTCCATGCGTCCCCACAGCGCGCCGATGCCGGTGGGCGCGCACATTTTATGGCCGGAGAATGCGTAGAAATCGCAACCCATCTCGCGGACATTCACGGGCAGATGACCCGAGGACTGCGCACCATCCACGAGCGTCACGACGCCCGTAGCGCGTGCGGCGCGACAGAGTTCGGCGGCGGGGTTGATGGTGCCGAGGGAGTTTGAAATGTGGACGAAGGAGAAAAGCTTCACGCCATCCAGCAGCGCGGGCTCGAAGGCGAGTGTGCCGTCATCTACGACTGGGACGAAGCGGAGTTTTGCTCCAGTGCGTTCAGCAAGCAGTTGCCACGGGACGAGGTTGCTGTGGTGCTCCATTTCCGTAAGCAAAATCACATCGTCTGCGCGAAGATTGCGAACGCCCCATGTGTTCGCGACAAGGTTGATCGCCTCGGTAGTTCCGCGTGTGAAGATGATTTCCTCCGTCTGCGATGCGCCGAGATATTTCGCGACTTTCATGCGTGCTCCCTCGAAGGCATCGGTCGCACGCGAACTCAACTCGTGCAGTCCGCGATGCACGTTGGCGTTGTCGTGCTCGTAGTAGTGAGCGAGCGCGGCGATGACGGCGCGGGGTTTTTGCGAGCTGGCGGCATTGTCAAAATAGATCAGCGGCTTTCCGTTCACCTGCTGGTCGAGAATCGGAAAGTCGGCACGCACTTTCATCCAATCGTTGTTTGTCATCGCACGCATCATGTCATCGCACGCGCGCCGTGGCAACGCCGCGCCGCAGTCCGGCGACTACACACTCGCAGTGGAGGCCATACGCGGGATTTCGCACAGTGGCACGGAGAAGCGGAAACACGTCCATCCCTGCATACTTGGTTCCAGCCAAATCTCGCCTCCGTGTGCGCGAATGATTTCCCGGCAGATACTAAGGCCAAGCCCCTGCCCGCCCGTGCTGCGCTCGCGTGATGGATCCGCGCGATGGAAGCGATCAAAGATGCGTTCACGATCCTCGGGTGAAATGTTGGCTCCAGTGTTGGAGATGGTGAAGACGGCCTGCCCGTTTAATCTGGTGAGCTGCGCGCTGATTTCTCCATCGGGCAGATTATATTTCACCGCGTTGTCAAAAAGGTTGAGCAACACCTGCCGAAGAAATTGCACGTTGGCGTTCACAATAATGCCAGGTGCGAAATCCGTGATCAGTTTGATGCCGCGAGGGGACGCGAGAATTTCCACATCTTCCACGAGTTCATCGAGGAATGCGCCGAAGTCAGCCGGGCCAAGTTCGATGTTGAATTTACCTGCGTCGGCCTGTGAAAGGATGAGCAGACTTTCCACGATGTGAATGAGACGCCCGGTTTCCTCCAATAGATCGAGCATCGTTCCTTCCACGGACGGATGAAGCTGTCCGGAACGTAGTGACGCCTCGATCTCGCCACGGATAATCGTGAGGGGGGTTTTTAGTTCATGCGATGCATCCGCGCTGAAACGTCGTGCCTGTTCAAAGCTGACGCGGATGCGGGCTATCATTTCATTCAACACATTGGTGAGGTGACCGATTTCATCGTTCGTGCCGGGCGATGGCAGCCCGTGATCCAGCCGCTGCGCGGTAATTCGCTCAGCCGCCGCTGCAATTTGTTCGACGGTCCTGAGCGCCTTTCTGGAAAGCCACATTCCGCCAAATGCGATGAAGAGAAGTGTGAGCGGCAGCAGAATTGCGTAGGTGATCCAGAGTGTGCGCTCGATTTGATCAATAGGTCCGAGGTCGGCCGCGACACGGACTTGCACGTTGTTGCGGGTCACTTGAAGGACACGCACTTTGTCCCCATCTATGATTGTGCTGTAGGGAATATCGTTCGGGCCACCGGGAATCGGTGCCGTGCCAAGGCTGCGCGTGCGATATACGGGGTTTCCAGGCGGCTGTTCTATATCGAACGCGTAAAGGCTTCGCACGAGTCCGAAAAGTTCGCGCACTTCATTCGGATCCTTCCATAGATTTGGCGAGGTATGTTCGCGCAAACTTGTAAAGAAGTCGTTGGCTTCATGGCGCAAAGCATTATCGAGACGGGCGAGTGCCGAGCGTCGCAGGCTCACACCCACCACACCACCGAAGAGCAAAAGCGCAAGGCCACCGACCAGCACGGACCAGAGCGTGACCTTCAGACGCAGCGGCCAGCCTTTCATCGGCTATTCGGGTTTGATGGCGTAGCCTACTCCGCGCACGGTCTGGATGAGTTTCACCTCTTCGCCGTCGTCCACTTTCCGGCGCAGACGCTGGATGTAAACGTCCACGAGATTCGTGCCGGGATCAAAATGATACTCCCACACACGCTCGATGATCTGAGTGCGGGTGAGAACCTGCTCGGGCGAACGCATGAGATGTTCAAGCAGGCGAAACTCACGCCCGGTCAGCACTATTTTTCGATTGCCTCGCATTACTTCGCGATTGACGAGGTTGATCGTCAGGTCAGCCACTTTGTAGAAACTGATGTTTTCACCGGTTACACGACGCATGAGCGCACGCAGTCGGGCGATGAGTTCATCCATCGCGAACGGCTTTGCAAGGTAGTCGTCGGCACCTGCGTTCAAACCCTCGACGCGCTCATTCACCTCACCTCGTGCCGTGAGGATCATGACAGGCGTTGTCACCTTTCGCTCGCGCAGCTTGCGCAAAACACTGAGTCCGTCGCGGCCCGGCAACATGATGTCCAAGATGATGGCTTCGTAGGGTGTAGTGCCGGCGCGCTCAAGCCCATCATTGCCGTCGTGGCTGATGTCCACGTTGTATCCCTGTTCGCGCAGACCCTTCTGCAATAAGTTGGCAATTTTCTTTTCGTCTTCGATTACGAGGATTTTCATGAAGGCAATGTGAACATATTTCACGCAGAGTGTTACTATGTTTGTCATGAATTCCCCGTCACCAACCGGCGAGGCTTTTCTTTTGTGCGCAGCACCTGAGGTGGAAGTTTATCTGTCCTCATGGCCCACCCCCTGCTAAACAGCCCCCTCGTTATGAAATCAGCCCACTCCTTAACGTTCGCCTGTGCCGTCGTGCTTGGCCTCACCGCCTCTTCACACGCGCTCGGCATCCGCATCGCAGACCAAGACGCCGCAGCCACCGCGCGTGGCAATGCATTCGCCGCCACGGCGGATAATCCGTCGGCGATCTACTACAACCCTGCCGGCATCACACAGCTTTACGAAAAGCTGAATGCTCCGTCCTCCATCTCACTCGGTGGAAAAAACACCGTGCCCGTGGCACCGGACGCAGACAGCGTCCACACCCGCATCGGCGTGTATGCCATCACACTGGAAAATCGCGTCCACCCGGCGAGTGGTGCGCCCGCGTTTGACATCAAACGCGACTGGCAGTTTGCGCCCACGTTCTTCGCGACTTGGAAACCGGCAGCCGCACCAGTGGTCTTCGGTCTCGGCGTCTACGCGCCCTACGGCTTCGGCCTGGAATACCCGGAAAACTCCCCGCTCCGCACACTCTCAATCAGCGGTAGCGTGCAATACATCTGCATCAACCCCGTCGTCGCATGGCAGGTTTGCGACAGTCTTTCCATCGCGGCAGGCCCGACTTTCAACTATGCCAAGGCAAGTTTGAAACGCGGGATTCTCGCGGCGCATGATATGTTCGAATTCGAAGGTGACGGCTGGGGTGTCGGCTGGAATGCAGGCATACTTTGGAAACCGCATCCGATGCACAGCTTCGGCATCACCTATCGCAGCCAGACGGACATAAATTTCGATGGCCACGCGCACACTTTCTACAACGGCTTCTCGGTGCCCACGCCATTCGGACCATTCCCGGTTGCAGGTGTGGACTCGCGTGAGAGTGCATCGGCGGGGATCAAATTCCCGCAGAACATCGTTGTCGGTTACAGCTTCCGCCCGACGCCGAAATGGAACCTCGAAGTGAACGTGGACTGGACCGACTGGGACAACCTCAACACGGTCAACCTGCGCAAAAAGAGCGGTGACGTCGCTCTGCCATTCAACTGGGAGTCGTCGCTCTTCTACGAATTCGGCGCGAGCTACAAATTCGACAACGGCCTCGTCGCCAGCGCCGGTTACATCTACAGCGAAAACAGCGTGCCAAACGAATCCTTCAACCCCGTCGTGCCCGACTCCAACCGCCACATCTTCAGCGCAGGTCTCGGCGGCCAGCATAAAAACTGGAACTGGGACCTCGCCTACCAATGGGCGCATGGCCCCAAGCGCACCATTTCGCAGGGCACCGTCGCCGACGGCACCTATCAATTCGACAGCCACGCCATCTCCATCAGTGCCGGATACAACTTCTAAGCCGATCCTTCTCGTCGTAGATGACGAGGAAGGTCCACGCGCTTCCCTCAAGGTCGTTTTCAAAAACGACTTTGAAGTCCTGCTCGCATCCAACGGCAAGGACGCGCTCAAGCTCGCACGCGAACGGACACCCGACGTCGCGATCCTCGACATCCTCATGCAGGGAATGTCCGGCGTGGACGTGTTGCGCGAATTGAAGGCGCTCGATGAAGACATCGAGGTCATCATGCTCACCGCCTACGAGACCCTCGAAACCGCACGGCAAGCCCTCCGCCACGGCGCACGCGAATATCTCAACAAGCCCTTCGACATCCCCACGCTCCGCAGCGCGACAAGCAAGGCTCTCGAAAAACGTCGCGCCACGAGGGAGCTGAAATCCGCTCATAAACGACTAGAGGAACTGCACGGCGAAATTGCCAGACGCACCGACGCCGATGAAGTGGGCAATGTTCTACACGATCTCAATAACCCGCTCACCGTCATCAACGGCTTTGTCGAATTGCTCGAACGTCAGGTCCAATCTGTAGCCAGTCTGGAAGGTGCTGAGATGGAAAAAATGCGCGGCAACATTTCTAGAGTCCACGGACAGGTGGCACGATGCCTGGAAATCTCCCGTCGCTACCTCGGCACACGTCGCAAGACAGACCCAGACGAACGCACATCGGTGAACGAAGTCCTGCTCGATTTGCAGGAACTCCTTATCAAACACCCGAGTGCCGAGGGGCACCAATTCACAATCAGTGAACTGGAGGAACCTGCCTGCGCCGCCATCCACAGCACCGATCTCCTCCGCATCCTGCTGAATCTGGCAATCAACGCCCTTCAAAGTGGCACCGCGTCGCATCGCGTCGAAGTCATCGCGCAACTTCTGCCTTCGGACTTCGACTCATCCAGCTTTCTCGACAGCGCGAATGAACGCTTCGTCGGACGAGACACGCTCGCGAAGTCCGGCCAGCACATCGCCATCAGCGTGCGCGACAACGGTCCCGGCATCCCCCCGGAAGTGGTCGGAAAATTATTCAACGAGCAATTCACCACCAAGCCCGTCGGCAAAGGAACAGGCATCGGACTCGGCAGCGTGAAGCAGCTCGTCACTCAAGCGAAAGGCGCAGTGCGTCTCTCGACGAAAGTCGGCCAGGGCACCACGTTCACCGTTTTCCTTCCGGCCCGCTAAAAAATCTCGGGCTTCCCTTCCGTCATCACCGCGATTTTTTCGCTCAGACCGAATTTGTGCGCGGCGCTGAGCAGACGCTCCAACGGCTCGTCCATCGGCTCGTGGCTCAATCGGAAAGTTCCATAGTGCATCGGCACCATCACCTTTGCGCCGAGATCCATGAAAGCGTGCAGCGCCTCCTCGGGATTCATGTGCACATCGCGCCCGCTCGGCGGCTCGTAGGCACCGATGGGCAGCAGCGCGACATCAATATCGAATCGCTTTCCGATTTCCTTGAAGCCCGGAAAATACGCCGTGTCGCCGCAGTGATAAATGGTGCGCCCGCCGCACTGCACGATGAAGCCTCCGAATCCGCGATGCGTGTCATGCAACACACGCGCGCCCCAATGCTGACATGGCGTGAGCGAAACGTTCAGCGATCCGTGACGATAGTTTTCCCAATATCCAAGTTCATGGACGCTGTGAAAACCGAGGTCGTGGACAAGATTACCCACCTCGAACGGCACCACGATGGGCTGGCCCGCTGCGACGCTCCGCAGCGTGCGACGATCCAGATGATCGAAATGCGCGTGGGTGACGAGCACGAGATCGATCTCCGGCAGATGATCGAGCTTCACGCCCGGATGCTTCAACCGCTTCACGATCTTCAGCCACTTCGCCCAGTTCGGATCGATCAGCAGATTGTTATTGGGAAATTGCAGGAGAAATGAAGCGTGGCCGATCCACGTCAGCCCGACCTCGCCGCGCCGAACCTCGGGAAACTCCGGCGTGATCTCGCCGCCCTTTCTTTTTTTGAAAAGCGAAGGCAGCCAGACGTTCGTGAGATAGCTGCGTTTGCTCCATCCCTTCTTTGGTTTCAAACCGACCTTGTGCGCGCCTGCGGTCGCGTGGGCGTGGTGGCCGTTGGCCGATTTTGTAATCCGGGCTTTCGGGGGTTTTCGTGGCAAAATTTTCGGCACAGCACGTGAGCGTAGAGAACGCGATGCGCGACGCAATTATTTCGTGCATGGCAATCGCGTGAAAAATTTGTTCCCAGCGTCCGTCGCACAGTGCTCAGTATCCGCACCACGCAAACCATGCCCGCCAAAGAACAACTCCGCCGCGCCATGCGCGACCGACTGCCGCTGCCACCCGATCAGCGCGGGGAGAAAAGCGCACGCATCTGTGCCGCCATCGCCGCGCTTCCGCAATGGCAGTGCGCGCGCACTGTTGCACTGTTCGCACCGCAACCGCGCGAGCCGGATGTCGAACTGCTATGGACGCACGCTTTCGGAAAAGTGATCTGCTACCCGCGGGTGGGCACCGATGGTCTTTCGCTCTATACCGTCGAATCGCTTTACGAATTACAGCCGGGCCAGTGGAATCTCCGCGAACCCGTCGCTGATCCAGCGCGACTGATCCTGCCCGCCGATGTGGATCTCATCCTGTTGCCCGGCGTCGCCTTCACACGCGTAGGCGCACGCTGCGGACGCGGCGGAGGATATTACGACCGCCTGCTCGCCTCCCTCGCTGCGCGCACCTGCAAAGTCGGCGTCTGTTTCGCGCTGCAAATCGTGGACGAATTGCCGACGGAATCCCACGACGTCGGCGTTGATTTCGTAATCGCGGAGTAGCCAGCCAGCCTCACTCTGCCTCCGGTGCCTTCATTTCGAAACGAGGAATTCGCACAAGCACCGGCTTCGCTTCGTCCGTGAGCCCGATGAACGCTCCCTCCGCCACGCTGTCGCACGCGATAACGTGGTAGCTGTTGTAGGAAAAACTTCCGCCAGTGGTGAGGCGCGGATATTTTCCCACAACGCCATCGCCCTCCACGACAATCGTGCCGCCTGCGGAATCCGTCACCACCCACTTACGGCCCTTGATCGTCACCGTCTCGTCCGAGTCGTTGTGGATGGTGATGAAATAGACAAACGGGAACGGCTTGTCTGCTGGAGCTTCCAATTGCGGCGTGTAGGAAACGCGATCCACCGTGACGCGCAGGCCTTCGAGTTCGGAAATTGTGGCAGACATTTGTGCGAGGCGTAGCGCCATGAAAGTAACGTGGCAAGCTGCTGCGTGATTGTCTCGTCGTGCGGAGCCGCTACGCTGCCTCGCATGAACGATGAAAAACACGCCCGTGAGCGACTCATCATTGCCGCACGAAACTACACTTCATTCCAGTTGCGCAAAGGCGCCTCCCCGCAACAGATCATCGAGGCGTTGATCCGCAAGGGACTCACTGACGATGAAGCCACGGAGCTTGTTCAACAGCACAGCCAGTCGCGCCAGCAAGCCGAGCGTCCGCTTTCGGAGCATCCGCTCCGTCGTGCCGGAGTCAGAAATATGTGTCTCGGAGTGCTGTGGTTTTTTGGCGGTGTTGGTGTGACCTACATCACATACATGAACGCGGCATCCTCTCCCGAAGGCGGATATTTTGTCGTCGCAACCGGCGCAATTTTGACCGGACTCGCGCAGTTTTTCTTCGGACTAAAAAAATTTTCCAGCGTGAACACATGACGCTCCCCGTGATCCTCACCATCGCCGGATCCGACAACAGCGCGGGCGCAGGCGCGCAGGCCGATCTGAAAACTATCAGCGCGCTCGGCGGCTACGGTGTCACGGCGATCACTTGTGTGGTTGCGGAGGTGCCTGGCAAGGTGAGTGCAATTTATCCCATCCCGGCGGAGATCGTAGCCGAGCAAGTGCGGTTGCTCTTCGGGGCGTTCCCCATCGCCGCGATGAAAACGGGGATGCTTCATTCTTCCGCAATCATCGAGAGTGTCGTTGCGGTGCTGGATGAGTGTAATACGCGAAAGATTCCCCTCGTCGTGGATCCCGTGATGGTCGCCACGAGCGGCGATGCGCTGCTCCAAGCGGATGCGGTCGCACTTTACCGCGATCTGCTTTTTTCGCGTGCCACGCTGGTCACACCGAATCTTGATGAAGTGCGCGTGCTCACCGGCAAGCCTGTCACCAGCGTCGCGGAGATGCGCGACGCCGGACGCGAACTCGCCACGCGCCACGGTTGCGCGTTTTTGATCAAAGGCGGACATCTTCGCGAGGCAACATCCACCGACCTGCTCGTCGCGCCCGATGGTGACATCGCCGAGTTTTGCGCGCCGTTCATCCCCGGCGTGAGCACGCACGGCACCGGCTGCACGATGAGCGCGGCCATCGCCACGGGACTCGGTCGCGGACTCGGTCTGCGCGAGGCCGTGGGCGCGGCGAAGCAATTTGTCCATCGCGCCATCGCGTCCTCGTTGCGCTGGGAGAAAGATGGACGCACCACAAACGCGCTGCATCACTTCGCACACGGAGAATGACACGCACCCTCACCATCCATCGTTACGAAGACGGCAAACCGCTTGGCGCACGCTCGGATGATGTGGCGGTGGAGGAACCGCTGGAGATTCGTGTGGAAGGCGAGCCGCTCGTCGTCGCGATGCGAACGCCGGGCCGGGATCGCGAGCTGGCGGCTGGCTGGCTGTTGAGCGAAGGCATCGTGCGCAGCGCGGAGGAAATCGCAGATATCGTCGAGCGACCGGGCGAAGATGCACGCGCGGCGATGGTGGATGTGATGCTGCGCGATGTGTCGCGTTTTTCCGCCGTCAAGCACCGGCGCAACGTGGTGACGAACTCCAGTTGCGGGCTGTGCGGCGCGGCGTCGGTCGCGCAGGTGCTGCGGGATTTTCCAAAAATCGAAAGTGCATTTCTGATAAACGCGAAACTGCTCCTGGAACTGCCGGCGCGCCTGGCGGAGAATCAGCCCGCTTTCCAACGCACGGGGGGGCTTCATGCCTGCGCTCTCTTCGACGGTGACGGCACTCTCATCGCGCTGCGCGAAGACGTGGGCCGTCACAATGCGCTCGATAAACTGCTCGGCTGGGCGCTGCTCGAAGGAAGATTGCCACTTTCAAACCAACTGCTCCTTCTCAGCGGACGCACTTCTTTCGAGATGATGCAGAAGGCGCTCGCGGCGGGCATTCCGGTCGTCGCCGCGATTGGCGCTCCATCGTCCCTCGCCGTGGAACTGGCGCGCGATAGCGGACAGACACTCGCGGCATTTTTGCGCGGGAGAAATTTCAACATCTACGCTGGCGAAGAAAGAATTCGCGGGGCAGGTGCAGTTTGATTAGCCCAACCATTTTGCACCCACCCCGCGATTATAAAAAACTTCACGGAGCGGACAGACTTTGACAGCCCGACGAAGCCCGCCCGCCCCGCAAAAATCATGCGATAGCAAGTCGCTCTTCGGTAAGTTTGATGACGCGTCCCTCGGGGTCGCGGAAATTTGTGAAAGGCCCGACCGAGGTGACGATGATGCCGCGGCGGCGGAGTTCGCCGAGCACGGCGTCCTGATATTTCAAAGCGAGATGAAGATGAAAGTAGCTGACTAATTCGCCGTGCTCCGTGGCGCGCAGGCAGAGCGGCATCCCAGCCAGTTCGAGTTCGCAGGCGCGATCCGGTTTTTCGCTGACGACATGAGCGTTGAGGATGTCCACGTAGAAGTCCCGGACTTCGCGATAGTGCTGGGTGAAAATGGTGAGCGCGTAACACTTGGGTTGTGCGACAACGGGCGTGTTGAGGGTGACGCCGTGTTCCCCATCCAAATCTGTAACCATGCGTGTAAGACTTATCATGGGCACTGACATAGCGGACAGCGTGCCAGCTTTATAATTTCCATATTTTGAATGGAAAATTACACTTTCATCAGAGAGGAACGAAGCCAGCCTTCAACTCAAGATGTCGCGGAGCACATGACCATGCACGTCGGTAAGTCGCATATCGCGCCCGCCGTAGCGATAGGTGAGTCGCTCGTGGTCGAGACCGAGGAGATGCAGCACGGTGGCGTAAAAATCATAGACCGTCGTGACATTCTCGACGGCGTGATAACCGAGGTCGTCCGTCGCACCGTAGGCCGTTCCCTCGCGCACTCCGCCGCCAGCCATCCATACAGAAAATCCCGTAGGATTATGATCGCGCCCGTCGCCACCTTGCGAAAACGGCGTGCGGCCAAACTCGCCGGCCCACAGCACAAGCGTGCTCTCCCAAAGCCCGCGCGCTTTCAAATCAAGGAGCAATCCGGCCAGCGGCTGGTCCACTTGATGTGCCATTGCAGCGTGGCCTTTCTCAATAGCGCCGTGTTGATCCCAGGGATTCGGCGCGCCGCCTGCGCCGATGCCGGCAGTCAGGCAACTCAGTTCCACAAAACGGACACCGCGTTCGATGAGCCGCCGCGCGACCAGACACTGACGCGCATAGGCCGCGGTGAGCTTGTCCGGCGAATCGAAGCCGTAGAGTTTTTTTGTGGCATCGGTCTCGCCGCGCAAGTCCGTGAGTTCCGGCACCGCAGCCTGCATCCGATAGGCGGTTTCGTAATTGCGAATCGCGGCCTCCACCTGCGCATCGCCCGTGGTTTGCGCAAATGGTGCATCCATTTCGCCGATGAAAGCGAGACGGCGACGTTGTAGTTCATCGGCCTCGCGCGGGCGGATGTTTGGCATGGCTTCATTACCCTCGAGATTCAGGATGCTCGCCTGATGCTGCGCCGGAAGATACCCGCTGCTGAAAAGACCAACGCCACCATGCGGCGCGACCGCTCCGCCGCTTTGCAGCACTACAAACCCGGGGAGATTTTGATTCAGCGAGCCTAGTCCGTAATTCACCCACGCACCGGCGCTCGGGTGCCCCATGAACGGAAAGCCGGTGTGAAAAGCATAGTTCCCCTGCGCGTGCTCGTTCGCCTTCGTCGTCATCGAGCGAATAATCGCGAGGTCGTCCACCATCTCCGCGAGACGCGGAAAAAGATCCGTGCAAACAATGCCGCTCTGCCCGCGCGGTTTCGCAGTCCACGGCGAACGCATGATGTTTCCATTATTGTTAAACATCGTCTGTCGCACCGGCACGGGCATCGGCTGACCGTGTCGTTTCGCCAGTTCGGGCTTCGGATCCCACGAGTCCACATGCGAAACGCCACCGCTCATGTATGCGAAAATCACCTGCTTCACCTTCGGCGCGAAGTGCGCGGCAGCGGACGCCTTCTCCGCCAGCAGCCCGGCGAGCGCGACGGAACCAAAACCGAGCGAGCATCGGCGGAGCATTTCGCGGCGGGAGTATGTGGTCATTTTTTCGATGGAGAGACGGTGCGACTCATCGCAGGTAGATGAATTCTTTCAAGTTGAACAGTGACTGCGCGACATCACGCCATGCAGTCGGCGACGCACCGAGTTCGCCACGGAAGCGGCGCGCAGCCGCAAGTTCGGTATCGCCAGGCTGACGGCAAAATGCGGATACAAACATCGAGCGCAAACGCGCATCCTCGTCAGCCACCTTGCCGCCCTGCGCCGCCCATTGCTCCGCGCATTTGATGACGAACGGATCGTTTAAAAGCATGAGCGACTGAGCCGGGACATTCGTCGCATCGCGGCGTCCCAGTGTGCTGAACGGAACAGGCGCGTCAAAAGCTGTGAGAAACGGGTTCAGCGAAGTGCGACGGACAGCGAGATAAATACTGCGGCGACGCTGCCCGTTGTCCGGTGAAAGCGACGGACCAAACATTACGAATTCGCACTGACCCGCTAAAACCAGCATCGAATCACGAATAGACTCGGCCTCCAAGCGTCGCACACGGAAATGCGAGAGCAACGCATCACCCGGGTCGCGCTCTCGCGCCAGCGCAGAGGACTCACTCGCAAGGGCAAAAGCGCGCGAAGTGACAAGCGTGCGCAGCGTCTTTTTCAACGACCAACCATCGGCGATGAGGCGCGTGGCGAGATGGTCGAGCAGTTCGGGATGCGTGGGCAACTCGCCCATTTTGCCGAAATTATCCGGCGTCGCCACGATTCCGCGACCGAAGACATGGAGCCAGATGCGGTTCACCATCACGCGAGCGGTGAGTGGATTCTTCGGACTGGCGATGGCGTTTGCGAGTTGGAGTCGCCCGGATTGATGTTTCGCAATTTCCGCCGGTTGTGTGCTCAGAGCGGCGAGGTAGCCGCGCGGGACTGGATCGGTCGGCTTGTTCTGATCCCCGCGAGTAAGCAGCGGAGCGTCGTAGCAGTCGGCATCGAACACACCGGACGCCCGCTGCGGGACTGGAGCGGCAGCTTCGAGACGGCGGAATTCCGCGAGGAGCGCGCGGGCCTTGTCGTCCGTCGGCGCGACGGGGAGCAATTTCTTGCGCACGAAAACATCGAGCAACGCGCGCTGCGGCTCCGTCATTTTTCCATCGCGCCACGCAGTGATGGCCGCGGTGATCTCATCACGAACGCGCTCTGCATCGCCACCATTGCCACCAAGCATCGCGGCAAAATCCACGGCGGGTTCCAGCGGAGTGCCGCCATGGTGCGCGACGATGCGATCCACAAAGAACCAACTTTGCGCATCGCGTTTTTCCCGACGGGTGAGATCCTCGGCGCAGGCGAATTCGACATAGGCCATCGAGCCTTTACGGTATTTCACATCAATTCTCATCCACCTCGGATCCGCAGCGTTCAACTCAGTGCGAGGAAAGATTGGGTTTGAGCCAATCGGGTAACCATCCACGATTAGCCGACACCACGACGCGCGCCCGGCGGCGTGGATGCTGATGTAGTCCGTCGTGATTTTGAACCGCTCGGTCGTCGCAATCCCTCCAAACTTGCGTGTCAACATTCCGCTCCCCACACCCGCCGGACGCAGACCGTCGAGGATCGCATCACCTGCTGGCTCGATGGTGAAATCACCCGCTGTCACGCTGCCAACACCCGGCCCGGTAAAAAATTTTGGCGTCAGCGCTGCTGCGTCAGCGGCGGGTGCGACATTTTTTCCGGATGCAGTGATCTCGGCGAGTGCGTTTTTCCACGCGTTATCGGTATTTGCCCCCAGCGCGAGAAGCTGTTGGCTGATGCTGGCCAGTTGCACGCCGAGCGCAGTGGCCACGTTCCTCTCGGCTTCCGTCCAGACGATTTCCGGCCGTTTTTCATTCGGTCCAAAGAAATCGGGGCCTGCGCGGAATGATGCGGCGACTTCCACCGAACTGAGTGCACGGTCGTAAAGCCGGGCCTCGTCCACTTCGCCACGAAGATGCCCGTTCACTTTGCCGAGCAGGTGACGCAGGCCGAAAAGCAGATGCGAGTCGGCTAGTAACTTGCCCGGCGGGTTTGCTGGCTTCCACGATTTCCCGTAGGGCTGGCCATTGCGGTATACGGTGATGGCGCCATCTGCTGCGTAGGTGATGGCGACATGGATAAAACCGTCCGCAGTCTGCTCGTCGGGCGCTTCAAGAACGCGGCCGCGCGCGAGTCCTTCGCTTCCAGCCATCCAGCGACGCGGTGCAGTCTCTGCAAAAACGATCGAATCAAACACAGTGCCACTATTGTCTTCGAGCGTGATAACTCCGCCGCCGCGCTGATCGAGTGCTGCCAGTTTCACCCAGGCCTCAAGAGTTTTTTCCGTGAGTATGCGGCCAACGGGTAAGGTGCGCGCAAATCCGTTGCCGTTGAGGATGAGCCTGCCATCACGCACCACAGCATCGCCTTCGATTTGAGCGTTGAGGCCGCCGATGTCATCCAGCGTTGCTTTCTTTGCACCGTCGCCGCTGACGCTGTTGAAACCCCATCGCGCGAAGGGAAACGGCGGCATGTCGGCACCGTTGTTTTTGATCCCTTTCGCTGCAAATGCACGTTCCATCACAGCGGCGCGAAGTGCTTCGCGTTTTGCAGAAACTGCATCGCGCTCCTTTTCGAGCCTGGCTTTTTCCGCCTCTCGATTGCGCGGGCCTGCCAGATGCGCTGGAATCTTCGCCGCTTCCGCAAGCCATGCTTCGGCAACAGCAGCTTTCACCTTGGCTTTCGCTACTGCGAGCGCAGCAATGGACGCGTCCAATTTCTCCCGGAGATCAATCGTGACCATCCCGGGCCGGCTGCTTTCCATCACGCCTGCGAGCGCCGTGTAATCGCGCTGGGAAATGGCGTCGAATTTGTGGTCGTGGCAGCGCGCACACGAGACGGTGAGACCCTGAAACGCCTTCGTGAGCACATCTATTTGCGAGTCCACGTTCTTCACCTGTTCATCCCGCGTGTCCACGGGCTGGTAGCCGTGCTCGACAAGCCGCCAGTGTGTGAGACCAAGCATGGCTTCGTTCCAGCCCTCGGCTGCGTTCGGGCGCGACGGCAACTGATCGCCTGCGATGTGTTCGCGGATGAGCGCGTCAATCGGCACGTCGTCATTGATGGCGCGAATGATGTAGTCGCGATAGCGCCACGCCTCGGGAATCTCCGGATCGCCCTCGCTGCCGTGACTGTCCGCGTAGCGCACAAGGTCGAGCCAATGGCGGGCCCAGTGTTCGCCGAAACGCGGGCTGGCAAGCAGCCGATCCGCAGCTTCGGCGATTGCGGATTGCGGATTGCGGATTGCGGATTGGACGAACGACTCCACTTCGTCCGGCGAAGGCGGCAAGCCTGTCAGCACGTAGCTGAGACGGCGGATGAGCGTGCGCGGATCAGCGTCCTGCGCTGGCGCAAGGCCGGCACCTTCCATTTTCGCCAAAAGAAAACGATCCACGTCACTGCGCGGCCACCCGGCATTTTTCACTGCTGACGGCGCAGGATTGGCGATGGGCTGGAAACTCCACCACGCTTTGCGTTCGGAGAAAATTTCAGCCCACGCACGAGGACGTTCCTTAGCGGGTTCGTCGCGCGGATCAGGCGCGCCGAGCGTGATCCATTTTTCAAAATCTGCGATGGCTGCGGCATCCAGCTTCGGACGCTTGGCAGGCATCTTCAGATCGGGATCGTCGTGGCGGATGGCTTTCAGCAGCAAACTTTCGGCGGGTTTTCCGGGAACGATCACCGCGCCGCTGTCGCCGCCTTTCTGCCAGCCGGGACGCGAATCGAGACGCAGTCCGCCCTTCTGTTTTTCGGAGCCGTGGCACTCGTGGCATGTCTCCGCGAGCACGGGGCGGATGCGCTTTTCAAAAAACTCCACCTGCTCGGGCGGCACGGCGTGCGCGCTTGCGATGACAAACAAGGCTGGAAGAAATGAAAGGCGCATCAGTGCTCCGAGGATAACCCACGAACCGCACGATCCACTATGCACAATTTTGCCTACGCCACACGAAGGCGCAGCGTCACTTCGAGGCCGGAGGGCTGGACGTTGTGCGCGACGACACTGCCGGAGCACGCTTCCACACACGTTTTTACGATGGCAAGTCCCAGCCCGGTGCCGCCCTGTCCGGGCTGGCCGGGCGTGCGCGCGGTGTCCACGCGGTAGAATGGATCGAAGATTTTCGGCAGCGCATCGGCCGGAATTCCGGGACCGCTGTCGGTGACGCTGAGAAAAACATCCGCACCATCCCGCACGGCGGAAACCACGATGGGACCAGCGTGGCCGGCATAGCGGATGGCATTGCGCAGAAGGTTGCTCACCGCACGCAGCAGCAAATCGGGCTCGGCGCGGACTTGAAGTTCCGGATCAAGATCGAGGCTGACCTGCGAAGTGTCCCCCGCTTCGCGATGAATTGCTTTTTCGGCGATGGCTCGAAGATTCACTCTTTGCAGTTCAACTTTCTTCCCGCCGATGCTCGCGCGGGAAAATTGCAGCAGTTCGTTCACGAGCGAGGCCATGTGCTCGACTTCCTCGCGCACGTCGGCAAGGCGCTCGCGGTCGTCGTCGGTGGTTGCACGCTGTTCGAGGATGCTCACGGCCATTTGCAGGCGGGCGGTCGGCGCACAGAGTTCGTGCGCCACATCGCCGAGGAACCGCTTTTGTCCGCCGACGTAGCCCGCGAGGCGCGCCGCCATCCGATTGATTTCACTACCGAGTGCGCCGAGTTCATCGCGGCGTTTTTCGTTCGCGCGCGCCTCGAAATTCCCCTCCGCAAGCTGCGCAGTCGCCGCGCTCATCCGCGAGAGACTGCGCGTGATGCCGCGCACAAACGGAAGCCAGATGAGCACCGAGAGCACAAGCACGCCCGCCCCCGCCCACAGCAGCGGCACGACATCGAAATACAAACCGCCGCCAGTCGGCGAATCCGATTCCGCAACAAGCGCACCACCGCGCTTCGTTTGATTTTCCAGATACTCCACCCGCACCAACACCCAGTAACGGTCTGGATTTGTGGTGGGGATGAAAAGCTTGTCCGGCAATTCGCGGGGTTGGCCTCGCATTTGCGCGGGCGGCTGGCCGCGCTGCGGGCCGTCAGGCGGCCCTCCCAAAAAATCAAACTCCTCCGGGCGCGGAGGGCGATCATCAGGGCCGGGCGGACGGCGGCCTTCAAATGGCGGGTGGCCCCGCTGATTATCCATGCGCAGCGGCGGGCGGGCACCGACCAGCCTGTTGTGAACTTCCGGTATCAGTGGCTGCGTGGGGCCTGCGAGATGTCGTCCGTCGTTATCGTAGAGGAAAAATCTCACGCCAAACGGCGCAGCGTATTTCTTAAGTATCTCGTCCCATTTTTCGCGCGGTGCCGAGTTCAACTCCGTCATCATTTCGAGCGCTTTGTTTTGAACACGATCGCCGGCGACGCGCGCGGAAAATCCGTTCACTTGAAACTGCCCGCGCACCAGCAGCCAGCCCGCGATAAAGAGCACGACGAGGTTCACGAAGAACCACATCACGATTTTTGCGTAGAGCGGGATGCGTGTTTTCACGGTGTATCCGGCTCCACGAGCATGTAGCCGGCTGCGCGCACGGTGCGGATGAAGCGCGGGTTCTTTGCGTCATCGCCCATCTTTTTCCGCAGCGCGGAAATGTGAACGTCTATCGAGCGGTCGAACACGTCGTAGTGGCGATCACGGATGTCCTCGATGAGCGCCTCGCGCGTCTTGATGCGACCTTTCGCGCGGGCGAGCGCGTAGAGCAGATCGTATTCGACCGGCGTGAGCGAGAGCGGCTTGTCGCCAAACGCAGCCGTGCGTGTGTTCGGATCCACGCGCAGCGGGCCGACGACGAGTTCGGCGATTGCAGCGTCTTTATCCACAGCGCGTGTGCTGCGGCGCGTGACGGCGCGGAGACGGGCGAGCAGTTCGCGCGTAGAAAATGTTTTTGGCAGATAATCGTCCGCTCCGATTTCCAGACCGACGATGCGATCCGCCTCCTCGCCGCGACCCGTGAGCATGAGCACCGGCACGTCGCTCGTTTTGCGAATGGCCTTGAGCACCTCGAAGCCGTCCATGCCCGGCATCATCACATCGAGGATGATCGCGCTCCACGATTCAGCGGTCGCCTTTTCCACTCCCTCGGGGCCGGTGTGGACGGTAGTCACGGCGTATCCAAGCGGCGTGAGATAGCCTGCGATGAGGCGGCAAAGCTTGCGGTCGTCGTCTATGACGAGGAGTCGCTGTGCGTTGGTATTTTCTGCGGACATATGCGCTGGAATAATGGGTGGATAGCAAAACTACGAGCCGATGCTCTCGCATTTACACGGACTTAACAATTTTCCTGAAGTTCACTGACACCTTTTTTACATCGGCGGAGTTATATAGCCGGACACCAGCGTGCGGCCCCACGCAGGCTACAACAAAACCAACTATGAAAATGAACCACGCAATCATCGGAGCAATCTCGGTCTTTCTTTCGACCTGGACGCTCAATGCACAAGACAACCAACGACCGAATCCGCCATCCGGCGAAGGTCAGCCACAGAACCCAAACACCTCGCACGCCGAAGGTGACAAACCACAGCGTCCGCACCGCCACCGCGACGAAGCAGGACAGGCACAAAGCACCGAAACTCCACGGGGAGATCGCCCGCAACAAAATGATCGTCCTCCGGAAAACCAGCGTCCGCAAAACGTGGAACGCCCGAACCGCGACGGCGGCAATTTCGCCTTACGTGGCGAATGGCAACGCTGGCAGCGCGGTGCGCGTCCGTTTTTCGGCCCAGGACAAAACGCCCGGCCCGATGGCCCGCAGCGGAACTTCGCTCCACCACCGCCGCCACAGCAACAAGGCCCGGACGACGGCCGTCGCTTCGGGAATCACCGCCACCGCCATCACAAGTGGCAGGACTTCGGTGGCAACGGCCAACAATATGGAATGGAGCGCCCGCGGCGGCACAACCACAGGGACTACGGCCCGCAACAGCCACCAAACGGCCCCGGCTTTGCGCAACAAGACGAGCGTCGCATGGATGCGCGTTCGCAAGATGGACGCCCTCCTTTTGCTGGAAGGCCAAACCCGGAAGAACTGCGGCACCTTTTTGAAATGATGCGCGAGCGCTGGGCACAGGGTGGCGGACCTCGCGGAAATTACCGTCCGCAGCCACCGCAGGACGGCCCGCGTTTTCAACAACAAGGCGAACGTCGAATGGATGCGCGCTCGCAAAACTGGCGTCCACGCTTCGACGAAAGGCCGGACTTCCAACAACGCGGCCCGCGTTTTGAAGAAATGCGCCCGCAAGGCCCCGGCCCGATGAACGGCGATCCGCGCGGAATGCACCAAGGCCCGCCGCCACCGCGATGGGATCGTTTCGCACCGCCGCCCCGCGAAAACTTCGCTCCAGCGCAGGGTGAAAGGGAGCAGTTCCGCCCACGGAGACGTCCGCCGCAGGACGACTGGCAGGAGCAGCGCCGCTGAAGCAAAGCAATGATCATCAACACAGCGCCGGAGTCGAAAGGCTCCGGCGTTTTGTTTTGCACAGCAGTCACCTTCCCCTCGGTCGGAACTACTTCGTCGCTTTCTTCTTTTGGAAATACTCCGGGTATTTGCTGCGGAGCTGGTTTTCCAGTTTCTTGGCATCTTCTTCCTCGCCGAGTTTGCGATGGATGCCGATGGCACGCTCCAACGCACGCGGGCAGATGTCATCATCGTCGAGTGTCACCGGGATGGATTCAAAAATTTGCAGCGCTTTCTTCGCCGCTCCCCTGCCAAACTCCACCTCGCCTGCGCGCAGTCGCAGTTCGCCGTTGTATTTTCCCTCCGTCGCGACGCCGAGTCCCTCCTTGATCGTCTTGTCCGCACCTTCCCAATCTTTCTGTCCGATCTGCGCGTCGGTCTTTTCGATCAGCCCCGCTACGCGCGGCACGGTGTCCTTCACCAGCGTCAGGTAGTTGTCGAAGCTGTCCACCGCGTCCTTGAATTTCCCGAGCTTCACACGGCTGCGCGCGAGCAGCAGAAAATCCTCCGCAACCGCTTCCTTTTTCATCACGAGGAGCGGCATATATTTCACGGATTTTTCAAAGTCCCCGCGCTCGTAATACTTTTGCCCGAGCCAGCGGATCACGTCGGTGGAGGTCTCCGCCTTGCCGCCGTTGTTTTTGTAAAATTCGATCTCCTTCTCCGTCGCGTCCACGTCCTCGAGATTGTAGTAGCACAGCAGCAGCGCGAGCGACGCACGCTCCATGAACTGCTCCTTGTCCAGCGTGCGGGCGGCAGCGAGATGTGGCGCGGCCTTTTTCCAGTTCTTCGCGTCGAACGCCGCGCGACCGAGCCAGTAATTCGCCTTCGCCTTCGCCGGTGTCTCGGGGAAATCGCGCAGCAAAATCTCGAACGTCTCCCCCATGCGCACTTGATCACCGAGCTGCCCGTGGATGAGCGCCAGATTTTCGAGACCGAACTCGCGCTCCTTCGATTTCGGATACTTCGTCGTCAGTTCCTGAAAATCTTTTTGTGCCGCCGGGTATTGCTTGAGCTGCATCTGCGCCGCACCGCGTTGCGCGAGAGCCGTGGGCACTTTCGCGTGCGTGGGGTAGTCTTTCACGAACGTCGTGAATGTCGCGACCGCCTTGTCGAAATAGCGGAGCTGCATCCAGCACCAGCCGAGCTTGAAAGTCGCCTCGCCCTTGAACGTTCCTGCAAGCCCCTTCGATTTCTCGACGATGATCTGATAGATCGGCGCGGCGTGCTCGAAGTCACCGGCTTTGAACAACGCCTCGGCCTTCATCAACGACACGCGCTCCACCTGCGGCGCGGTCGGGTTGTCGGTCAGAAAATTATTCACCTCGTCGAGCAGCCGCGCATCGCCCGTGTCGTAGAGCATCACCAGCCTCGCGTAGCCCGCCTCGCGCGCCTGCAACGTCGCCGGAAAATCGTGCATAATCTGCTCATAAAGACCCATCGCCGCATCACGCTGGCCGAGTTCGCGGTTCGCGTCAGCTGCGAGGACGAGCACGTTCAGCTTCGCCTCAATGTTCAGTCCATTCGTTCCGCCCTGCTCGAAACGCGTGAGCAACCCCTTGTAGTCCTTCTTTTCAAACATCACGCGAAACAACGCAACTTGCAGCCTGTCCTTCGCCGCGCCGATGTCCGGCAATGCGAGCGCGGCGGTGATCGTCGCGGTGGCCGCGTCGAGTTGGCCGAGTTCGAGCTGGAGCAGCCCGGCGCGAACGGTCGCGTCCGTTTTGATTTGCGGGTTGCTCGTTTCAGCAATGAGCGGGAGCAGCCACTTCAGCGCGCCGTCGCGCTGGTTCGCTTCCTCGAGCAGACGCGCGACTGAAAGGCGGCTCGCATCGCGATAGGGATTTCCTTCCACGACTTGGGAAAGGTCTTCGTATTGCACCTTGGCCTCGGTTTTTTGGCCTGTCGCTTCGAGGCAGCGGCCCACAAAAAATCTCGACGCATTCACGAGCGTAGGCTGCTTGAGGCGCACACTCGCGCGGCGATAAACGGGCAGCGCGCCGCGGTAATCTTTTTCTTCGTAAAGAATCGTCCCAAGACGGTATGCCGCATAGCCGACGAAATCGCCGCCGTTGAAATTCGCGATGACCGCCTCGTAATTTGCCTTTGCGTTGTTGACCGCATCCGTCAGCCGGTAGCACTCGGCGAGACGATAGTAGGCAGCCTGCCGATCCTCCGGCGCAGCCTTGGGATATGTCTCGAGGTAACGCTCGTATTCCGGCAGCGCCTCGCGCCACATTTTACGGGAGTAAAAACCGTCGGCGTATTGAAGCTGCACCTGATCCGCCGTCGTGGCGCTCCCCGATTTCACGACGATGTCGCCTGTATCGAGATCGGCAGGCGTTTGTTTTTGCGGAGTGCCCGCGCGCGGTGGCGTCTCGGCAGGTTTCGGCGCGGCAGACTCAGCTCCGATGGGGTGCTGCGGGTGGACGACGCCGGTGTCCACTGGAACGGGTGTCGGCTTTTTCACCGGCAATGCCTTCGGCACATCCGCATCGCGAATTGCTGGTTTCGGTTTCACCGGCAGAGCCTTTGGCGGCTCGTCGGCAGGTTTGAATGGCTTCAGCGGCGGCGCAGTTTCCTCCGCGGGCGCCTTCTCCCCACCGGGACGGAAGGGCTTCAGCAAATCGTTCTGTGCATACGCACGCGCTGCGAGCAGGGCGGCGAAAATGCAAGGCGTGGCAATTCGCAGAGTGCGCTTCATTCAGGCTTGGTCACGGGGAACGCCACGTTCCAGATGTTCGCGCCCCGGCAGATATCCAAAACTTTCGCCACGTATTTATATGGCACGTTTTCATGACCGCGCAGGATGATCGCGTAGTCGGGATTAATCTTCGCCAGTTCGTCCATCTTCACCGCCAGTTCTTCGTAAGTGATCGGCTTCGTATTCATCACGAGCGAACCGTCCTCCTTCAAGTTCAGCACCGTTTGGTTCACATCGAGCGAAGGATCGCCGCCGTGTTCCGCCGTCGGCACCTTCACATCCAGTTCCATTTCCTTGCGGGCAAAATTCCACGTCACGATGAAAAAGCACAACAGCACGATGAGCACATCCACCATCGGGGCGATTTGAAAACCGAGCACGTGAGGCTCGGAGCGGCGGCGAAATTTCATGGTTTGCTTCCTCTAAAACTCATCATCCAGCGCGGCCCGCGAAGCCTCGCGCTTTTTGTTAAAATTCAGCGCCATCAGCCCAATCACGTGGGAACTCGCTACTTCCAGATCCGAGATGAGCCGCTGCACTTTGTTCCGAAAGAACGCGTAGAAAGCGAACGCAACAATACCGACCACCAGCCCGCCTCCCGTGGCGACAAGCGCCTCCGAGACGCCGCCAGCCAATCCCCAATCGCGATTTGCGCCGCCGCTCGCCGGCCCGTTCGCCAGTTCGCCGAAGCTCTTGATGATCCCCACCACCGTGCCAAACAATCCCACCATCGGCGACAGCGTGCCAATGTCCGCAAGATATGTCACGCGATGCTGGAGTGAAGCCGCCTGCGCCGACCCCTCGCTCTCCGCGACACTCTTCACCACATCGAAATTCGCGCTCGGATTCTTCGTCACAAAATCCAGCGTGCGCTGAACCACCCGTGCCACCGCCTCGCTGTGCCGGCTCGAAATCGCCAGCAGCCCGAGGTAGTCGCGCTTTTTCAAAAGCACATCCGCCGTGTTCATGTAGTGCGAAGTGAGAATCGCCGAGCGCCGCAGCGTCGCCATGAAGATGAGCACAAACATCACCGTCAGAAAACTCATCACGCCCAGCGGGATCATCGTCCAGCCACCACGTCTGATCAGTTCCCAAAGCGAAGTCCCGCCCTGTGTCGTCTCCGGTGGAATATAAGCCGAACCCGGTTTGGTCGCAGGCTTCGGCGTCATCCTCGGCCCGTTGATTTGCGTTACCGCATTTTCTTTCCCGGCCGCCGCCGGTGCCGACGCAACCTTGGGTGCCCCTTCGGATTTTTCAGGCGTCTGTGCGGAAAGTGTGACCACACCGAAAACCAAGGCCACCAGTGCAAATGCGAACGATTTCATGAGTAAAGTGGCGCGGAATGTAGCGCGACATATACAGGATGCAACACCCGCGCAGCCTTTTTCCAACGACAAAAATACACTGTCATTTCACGGCGTCTGGCATCGAATTTTCGGCTTCCGCCAAAAATCAATACACGCCCTCGACGATCGTCTTTTCCATCGCGCCGAACGGGCGCACTTCGGCAACGCCGTCCCATGCGTAGGGGGCGCGGGGGCGACGGCGGAGTGCTTCGTCGCGTTCGAGGAAGCGGGGCATGAAAAATTCCTTCGTCATCGTCGTGAGCTCCACGCGGCCCCATGTGTCGTAATCCACAGTCTGCGCGGTGTCGTTGGGATTCACGACTCGCAGGACGGCGCGGGGTTGCGGGGCGAAGTAGGTGATGGAAAAATTGTCCTCCTTCGTGAGCGGCACGCTCGCCGCGAGCCCCATCAGCGTATTGCCGTAGGTCGGGTAGAAGCCGATGCGACCCTCCAGCACTTCCTCGACGATGAAGCGCACGTATTGCGGGAGCATCGTGGTGCCGCCACAGAACACACCACGGATGCCCGCCTCGTAGAGGTCCACCTTTTCCGCGAGCGCTTCTAGCAACTTCGGCGTCGTGAAGAGTCCGGTGACTTTGCGGTGCTTCAAAATAACCGCAGCCTGATCCACGACATGCTCCATGTAATGCTTGGCAGGCTCGAACAGCTTCTTTGAAATCAGTTTTTTCACCCAGCGCGGATCGAGGTCTATGAAGTAGCACGACGAGCCGCGCACATTCGCGAGATGCTCGATGGCAAGCCGCAGCCGGCGCGGCCCCGTCGGCCCCATCATCAGCCACGCGCCGCCACGTGGAAAATGCTCATCGTTCAGCTTGTCGGAGAACTCCGAGTAATCCACGCGGAAGTCGTTCCAGCCGATGCGCTGCTTTGGCATCCCCGTCGTGCCGCCTGTCTCGAAAATATTGAACGGTTTCCCTTTGAATTCCTTCGGCACCCAAACCTCCGGCTGCAAATCGCGGAGCCATTCGTCCTGAAAATGCGGGAACTTTTTCACGTCCTCGAAAGTCGTGATCTCCTTGCGCGGGTCGAAGTTTTTTCCCATCCAATCCAGCCAGAAAGGACATCCCGTCTCCGGCGAAAAATGCCACGCGATAATCTCGCGCAGATGTGCATCAAGGGCGGCTTTGGCTTGTTCGGTTGTTTGCTGAATCATGACTGAAGTTGTGCCGGTAAATTACTCGTTTGTTTCCGCCTTCGGCTCGGGGAGCATGTAGCTGAGCATGGCACCGATGATGAGGGCGGCTGCGCCCACGACGGTGGCTGCGAGGGCGATTTTGTCGTAGGGCGAAGTGCCGGGCATCAATGGCGCGACGATGTTGGTGGTGAGCACGGCAGCGGATGTGCCGATCATGCGTCCGCCAACGTTGGTGGCGAAACTGCCGCCGGTGCCGCGGAGGTGGAGCGGAAAAACTTTGGGCAGGTATTCGCCGAAATAGCTGAACTGAGCGACGACACACAGGCCGATGACAAAGATGCCCCACTCGAACGCTGCGCCGCCTGTTGTGTAAAAATAATTATAGACGACCGGCAGCATGAGCAGGCCGGGCACGATGAATATGCGGAGCATTCTGTCACGCGGGATCGCGGTGAGCAGCAGCACGGCGAGGATGATTCGCCCAACGAGGCCGCCGAGTTCTTGGTAAAATTGCACGGTGTTGCCGCGTTCCTTCACGAGCTTGTCTAGCGGGTCCTGCTGCTCGCGATTGTCACCGAGGGCCTTGAGGACTTTTTCGCGTTCGACGAGGACGAGTTTCGCTTTGGGTTTGTCGGCGGTGAGTTGATCCAGTTGCGCGCCGAGTTCTTTGAACTTCGCATCGAGCGCGGCGATTTTTGCTGGGTCGCCGTCTTTTTTCGCAGCGCGGAATTCCTTGCGGTTAAATGCACGCTGCACGGCGATGGAGTGAAGCCCAGGCGCATCAATCGTGGCCTGCACAAATGCAGGCTGGATGACGTCGAGCTTTCCGTTGAGTTCCTTCGCCTGCTCTTGCAGCGGCTTCAGCGCAGCGCGTTGATCTTTCAACTCCGGCAGACCGGGCGCGATGCGCAGCGGTGTGAGCTGGAGTGCGCCAAATGCGACCGCATACGCACACGCGGAAAGTCCGGCAGTGACGAGCGTGACGCGACGAAGTTCCGGCGCAAAAAGCTGAGCGAAACTCGGACGGCGGAGCGTGCCGGCAGCGCGACGGTCGCGCCAGACTTGTGACTCGGGAACAAATGGCAGCAGGAACGCAATCAGGATTGCGGGAAGAAGACCGGTCAGCAGCGCGTAGCGCCACGAAGCGTGCGCGGCGAAAAGCTCCGGTAGCGACAACGCGGGCAACGAAGCTGCGTGATCGACTATCCACATATTCACACGGGTGACGAGCAAGCCGCCGAGCGACGCGAACGCCTGTGTGCTGCCAAGGACGATGCGTTTTTGCCGGGCGTCGGGGAATAATTCCGCAAGCCACGTGATTGCAGCGACAAACTCGACGCACACTCCGATGAAAGTCAGGCACCGGCAGGCGATGAACATTTTCAGTGTAGTGGCAAACGCTGCCGCGAATGGCGAAAATGCGTAGAGAAAAATACTCAGCGCCATGATTCGCTTGCGGCCAAAACGATCAATGAGCCAGCCGCCCATGAGCCCGAAAGTGCCTCCGCACAATGCGGTGATCCACAGCATCCGGCCCGTCCATTCGGTCACGGATGGATGATTCTGCGGAAGCTGGAGCAACTCGGCAATCGCGGGCACGCCGATGAGCGGCGTCATCAGCAATTCGTAGGTATCGAAGAGAAAGCCAATCGCCGCGATGATGACGATGAGCCACTGCGTGCGGGTGAAAGCGGGACGTTGGTTTTCCATGGCGAGACGGCTTTGTTTGTGCGGTTACTTTTGTTTTTCCTCGGGCTTTGCACCTTCGGAAACCGCGTAGAGATGCGTCTGCGTGCTGATGTAGAGCGTGCCGTTGGCGACGACCGGCGTGGAGAGGATCGGCGCGCCCATGTTCACTTCGTTAAGCAGCTTTTTTTCCTTCGCAGCAGCGAAGACGCACAGGTCGCCATCCTCGTCGCCGATGTAAACTTTCCCGTCTACGATCATCGGCGAACCCCAAATGTGCGCCTGCATGTCGTGCTGCCACTGGAGCTTTCCGGTTTTCGTATCAATGCAATAGACAAAGCCGCTGTAGTCGCCGGTGAAAAGCAGGTCGGTCGCGGGGTCAATCGCCACCGTGCTAATGCTGCGTTTGATGTCCTTGAAATCCCACACAAGCGCCGACTTGGTCACGTCGCCCTTCGCGCCTTTTGGATCAATGCACATGAGACGACCAACGCCTTCGCCGTGTTCGGGATCCTGGCCGACTGCGACGTAGATTTTGTCTTTGTAGAAAACGGGAGTCGCGATGATTTCGCTCGGGCCATCGGGCGCTGGGTATTTGATTTTCTTGCCGGTCTTGTCCGTTTTGTAGGCGTCGAGCACGGCGTCGAATTTCCACAGCATCTTGAACACGCCGCCCTCCGCGCCTTTCTCCGGCACCGCATCGAACGCATACAGGAAGCCGTCGCCGCCGCCGAAAAACACCTGCCATTTTCCATCCACCATGCCCGCGCTCGGCGATGCCCACTGTCCGTGGAAAATGTGCGGCCCGATCTTGGCGTCGTCTTCACCGAGCAGTTCGCCCGTTTTTTTATCCAGCACGATGAAACTCGGTGCTTGCGGAGCGGGAATCGTGACGTGCGACCAGTCCTGGCCGTTGCTCGTGCAAACATACACGCGGTTGTCGAGAATCAGCGGCGAGCAGTTCGATGCGTTGTGCGGGAACACGCCGAGTTCGTCCATCATGTCGTATTTCCAAAGGATGTCCGCGTCCTTCGCCGTCGCCTCCACCTTCGGCTTCGCTGGCCCCGGCATATACTGGCCTTCGTCTTTAAATTTCCCGTCGTTGCCGTTTTTCTGCCCCTCGGCATCGAGCGCCACGACCTCGCAGCGGCTCGTCACGGAGTAAAGCGTGTTACCCTCGACGAACGGCGCGCTGAGATAGCCGAGATATTCCCAATCATTCACCTTCCCCGACGCGAGTTTCGGCACCGTGAACTGCCATTTCAAATCGCCCGTTTTTTCCTCCAGCGCGAGCAGCACCGACTTGTCGTCCTTGAAGCGCGGGTCGCGCGCACCGGCGTTGTTCGTGCCGATATAGACGGTGTTATAAGCGACGACCGTGTTGCCGTAAGTCTGCGAGCCGAGCTTCGCGATCCACTTCACGTTTTGCGTCGTGGACATATCAATCTCCTCGCTGTTTTTCTTAAATTTTCCCGGCTCGAATTTCGCGGGAATCCCCTTCGCATCGGAATACATGTTGCGCCCTGGATCGCCGCCACCCCAAGCCGGCCAGTCGGCGGCATTCAGTGCGGTGGTAAAAGCGACGCCAGCCAGCGCGGCGGCGGTAAAAGTGCGGATGTTCATAATGATGTGCGTTGAGAGTTGTGCGTGCGGGTTTGGTGTGCGCTTAGTTCGCTTTCACTTCGATGTTATCAATCCACGCGCGCTGATCCTGCGGACTGAGCGAATAAATGCCGGGTGAACCGTTGGTGTGCGCGAATTTGTGGGCGAGTTCGATAGTCCACGCCTCGGGTTCGGCGTCGGCTTTTTTCCACGCCTTGGCGCGGACGGTGCCGCTGCCGTCGGGCTTCACGTCCACGCGGACTTTGAGATGATACCATTCATTCGGCATGAGGGCGAATGGCTGGACTTCTTTGATGCGCTCAAGGTTGGAACTGATTTCGATTTCGCGCGCATTGCCGCGCAGGGCGATGAGGTAGCGTTGGTTGATGAGGCCGATGTCGGACATCTTGCGCTTGTTGCCTTCGGTGAGCACGTCGGCCTCGATGGTGTAGTTCTTCATGTCCGGATGGCCGATGAAGACCTGCGCACGCTGAAAGATTTTGTTGTCAATCGTCTTGCACAGCGCCAGCGAACCATCGCCGGGCGCCTTGCGAATCTCGAAGCGGAAGCGCGCACCGCTCCATGCGAGCGGCGGGTAGGCAAAAGGCGTGGGCGGCTCGACGATATTCCAATTCGTCGGGCCCGGCGCAGGTGCAGGCTTTCCGGGCTCGGCGGGTGCGAGCGCTTTCACCTCCTCGCCGATTCCGGGGCCGGTCGTTTCTTTCAATTCAGTGCCTTCAAAATCCACCTTGATCGGCAGCTCGGGCAGCACCCTGCCACGCAGCGTGCCATTCACCTTTTCGTCGGATGCCAGCACGGCCTGAAAGGCACCGGCGCTGCTGATCGGTTTCGCGTCTGCGGTAAGCTTGCCGGCATCATCGAACGTGCCATTCATCTTCGCCTTAACGAGCGCGGTCGGCGGGATGTAGTTGTCGAACTTCACGGTTTTCAGATCCACGTTCTCATTGATCGTGAATCCATTCGCATCCAGCGAACGCACGCGCACCTGAACGCTCTTGCCGGGACTGAGCAGCACTTCGTTTGGGATGAGTTGGAGCTTCGCGACGGCTGGCGGATTGGGCGGAGTCGTCAATTGGGGTTGGGGTCGATCTTCCCAATTATTTCTCCACTCCACCTTCTTCGCCCCCGCGCTGTCACCCTTCTTTCCAAACGCATAGAGTTTCTTGTCTGTCTGGATGTAGAGCTTGCCATTGTAGGCGATGGGCGAGCCAAAGCAGCGGCCCGTGAGCTTCGTGCGGCTGAGCAACTCAGCATCCTTCTCGCCCGGCTTGAAAACATACAATTCACCGTCGCCAACATCATTTTCGCCCGCTGCGTTCTTCGCATGGCCGGCAGCGATGTAAAATGCGACATAGACCTTTCCGTCTGCGGCAAATGGCGACGACTGTCGTTGCTCGGCCCCGAGTTTCTTTTTCCACTTCACCTCGCCCGTCTCGATATTCACCGCTGCCAGCTCCCCCACGCCCGTGACCTCATACAGCGTATTGCCGGCGAGCGCAGGCGATGAGCCGAGGTTGCCGAGCGGATTGCGCCATAGCTCGAGTTCCTTTGGCGAAAAGATGCTCATGCCGGGCGGCACCGGGTAGGCGGAAGGCATGACTGCCTTCGGCTTTTCGTCCACCGCCGGAATGCGGAACGCCGCAGTGCGTCCGACTTCGCTGGTGTCCACGTTTTCCGATTCGTGCGCGACGATCAGCGTATCCTTGTAGCGCAGCACCCCACCATTGATGCCGCCCTTCGCGCCCGCTTTTGCCGCCGGGAAACGGAAGATCGGATCTCCAGTGCGGGCATTCACACATACGACGGAGGAATCCCCGCACGCGCTGAAAAACACACGCTTCCCATCGAACCACGAAAGTTGCAGCGGAGAGAACGTCGGGTCCTGCGGCCTGTCTGCCGGGGAACTGAGCCACACGAGATTCCCCGTCTTTTTGTCGAAAGCCAGCAAGCGATCCGCCGCCGCGCCGTTCCCACCCCAGCCGCTCGTGATGCCGCGCGTGATGACGAGATCCCTGTCCACCACCGGCGTCGCCGTGCGTCCGTTTGGGAAAGTCATCCGTCCGAATTCCTCCATCAGCGAGTGCTGCCACAGCACCTTTCCGTCTCCGCTGAAGCACGAGAGAATGCCCTGCGTGCCCTGCACAAAAACATTGCCCGTCTCCGGGTCCACCGTCGGCGCGCCCGTCGCGTAACGCAGATAAATGATGTCGCTGAGGAAGTCGTTTTCCAGATGCTGCCACAGCAACTTACCCGTCTCCGCGTCGAAGCAACTCACGCCCTCGCGCAGGTCCTTGCCCTCGCCCACGTAGCCGTTGATGTAGAGTTTGCCGTTCGCGATCACCGGCGTGCTCTGTCCGGGAAAATCCGCCGTCCACAGCGGTTTCTTCGCATCCACCTGATCGGGCAATCCCGTCTCCGGCGAAGTTCCATTTTGATCCGGCCCGCGCCACGAGAGCCAGCCTGCGACCTTCGCGGCATCAGACTTCGCGGCAGGCGTGTCCTTTTTTGCAGCGTGTGAAACGGAGAGCGCGCAGGCGATGGCGAGTGCGACAGATGGAGCGAGACGGAGCTTCATGGCGATAAACGGCGCGGGGTTTGTCGCGCCAGTGGAGAGCGGTGTAGTTCGCAGAAAAGGCAGAGTCAAATACTACTTACACGTATTATTTTCCCTCGCCGCCCTCTCACGCCAAACCTTGCCAGCGCGCACAGGATTCTCTTTCCTCCGCACCATGATGAAAGAAGACCCAGCGTCCGCACCCCATTCGCCGCGCCGCCTGCCCCCGCTGCTCCGGCGCGCGTGGTATTCGCTGAATCAAGTTTTTCGCCAGCGCATCGCCCACCTCGGCCTCACGCCCGACCAATACAGCATCCTGCGCTGGCTCAGCGAAGGCGACCCGCGCGGCCTCACCCAGCAGACCATCACCGACCTCATGGCCAGCGACCCCAACACCATCACCTCCACCCTTCAGCGCATGGTAAAAAGCGGCCTCATCACCCGCAACGCCCACGAGAGCGACAAGCGCGCCCGCCGCGTCCGCATCGAAGCCGCCGGACGCCGCATCTTCGCACAAGCGTTCGACGTGGCCAAAGCCCTCCAATCCGAAACCCTCGGCGCCCTCCCCCAATCCAGACGCGAACGCTTCCTAAAAGACCTCGAACTCATCGCCGACGCCTGCGCAGCGGCGCAGGAGAAATAAGACGCGGGTGAGTGTTGAAAAGGGAATCCCCCGCGCTTGCAGCCAACTCCGATTCCCTCCACCCTCCCGCCCCGAATGAACCAGTTCTTCTTTGGCGACAACCTCCATAAGAAACTATAACGAGTATCGTCTATGTCAGTTCTCTCTGAATATAAATATAAAGCTTCAGCTCTTAACAATGCTGATTGGCAAGAGGTAGCAGATCGGCTTGCGGCCTTTGTTGATTGGATGGAAACACAAGCCGAGATCAAAACGATCCTTGCCGATCTTAAAGCCTGCAGCAATGGCCCACAACTATTGGCACAAGGCACCGGTATGGCACCACCAAAGGCTAAAACTATGGAGGAGATTGCAGCGGTAGGCCTAGCGTTAATTGAGGAATGCAAAAAGAGCGGAATTGCCTTAGCTCGCGTAGCCTCCTCGCATGGGATTCGGGCTAATGGCAATGATCGTGGTAATTACCCTGCGATTTCAGAATCCGCTCTCAAACGTTTTATCGAGCCATTTTTGAATTATGTTATCCGCAAACTTCCGGCTGAGCCCGAGTCTGTCCCTTCCACAGTTCAACAAGCTGTGCCTGTTGCCATTCAGGAAAGCCTCAAGCACTTTCAAAACGAGCATCCCGATCCACGCAAGGTTTGCTTTGTGATGATGCAGTTTGGAAAAACAACAGCACACGAAGAGATTGAATGAGGAATCAAAGAGACACTGAGCAAGTATGGACTTACTGGATTCCTAGCGCGTGATAAGGAGTATATTGATGATCTCTACCCAAACATTCAGACCTATATGCATGGCTGTGGTTTCGGAATAGCAGTCTTTGAACGCATAGAGAAAGATGTCTTTAACCCGAATGTCTCACTCGAAGTGGGCTATATGCTTGGGCTCAAGAAACCGGTGCTGCTGCTCAAAGATCAAACCCTCCCCGCTCTGCAAACTGACCTTGCGGGCAAACTGTATAGGCCGTTTGATCCACAACATCCCGCAAAGACGATAGCATTACAGCTAGAGCAGTGGCTGGAAGACAAAGGGCTAATTTAGCTCTTTTCCAAGAGCACCACGGAGCAGAAGACGCTGGAGCTGGATTAAGCCACGGCAGGCGTGAAAGGCGCGGTCTTCAAAGGTGGTGGGTGGGCGCTTGCTTTGCAGGGCCAACGGCCCGGTTTCATACCAGCCTGGGGCAACGCCCTAGGTCACCCGTCCACGATGACCAAAGCCCTGAAAGGGCGGCCCCATTTGGCGCGCCATTTCAGGGCTTTGTTATTTTACGACCGTGTTCCTAGGGCGTTGCCCTAGGCTGGTATGGGTTCGCGCCGTTGGCGCTCGGGCAGGGTGGAACTGGGAGGTTTCTGAGGGAAAGGGGTGCCGGGCGGGGTGGTCTTCTCTGTTGGCTGTTTGGCGCGTTGAATCCGCTAACAAGCGCATTCAATGCGCTAAACAGCGGACTGGATGCGCTAACAAGCGGACTGAACGCGCTATTTAGCGCGGTGAGTGCGCCAACAAGCGCGGTGGGCGCGCTAACAAGCGGACTGGGTGCGCCGACAAGCGGGGTGAGTGCGCTATTTGGCGCGGTGGGTGCGCCGACAAGCGGGGTGAGCGCGCTAACAAGCGGACTGGGTGCGCTAGCAAGCGGGGTGAGCGCGCTACACGGGAGATTGAGTCCGCCATGCGGGAGATTGATTTTCCTAACGTCGGGAGCGGGCAAATTCAGCAGCGCATGAAGTAGCTGTTAATAACGGGAGAGTTATTAGACCGGCGATTTCACTGTGGTATTTTGTCAACTAATCAACCACCTATGACTACCAAATTCATTCCAAATCCCGACGACGACTTCGACCACTGGGTCACCAAGTTTT
>CAIYUV010000130.1 GCA_903929475.1 uncultured Spartobacteria bacterium | reverse complement strand
GCGGTGGATGAAGTCGCGCCCGGCGAAGGCGCTGACGAGCATGAGGAGGGTGCTTTTGGGGAGGTGGAAGTTGGTGAGGAGGGCGTCCACGGCGCGCGGGGTGTAGGGCGGGTGGATGAAGATGTTGGTGCTGCTTTCGCACGCTTGCAGCGGGCGACCGAGGGTTTCGAGCACGCGGGCGGTGGTGGTGCCGACGGCGACGATGCGCCGGGCGGTGTTGATAGCGGCGGCGGTTTCGGCGCTGACGGCGAAGCGCTCGGAGTGCATGCGGTGCTGGGTGATGTCGTCCACCTGCACGGGGCGGAAGGTGCCGACGCCGACGTGGAGGGTGAGGAAGGTGTGGGGGATTTGCGCGAGCAACTCGGGTGTAAAATGCAGGCCGGCGGTGGGTGCGGCGACGGCTCCGGGCTGGCGGGCGAAGACGGTCTGGTAGCGCTCGGCGTCGGCGGGATCGGGGCGGCGGTCGAAGTAATGGGGCAGGGGGATTTCGCCGCATTTTTCCAAATCCACGGGCGCGTCGAAGGCGACGATGCGTTCGCCGTCGGGTTCGATGGCGATGACTTTCCCATGCACGCCGCCGACGGTGACTTCGGCACCGATGCGCATTTTGCGTCCGGGTTTGACGAGGCATTTCCACGTGTGCGGGGCGTGGGCGGTGGGTTCGAGGAAGAAGAGTTCGATTTTGCCGTCGCTGCTGAAGGTGCGGGCGGGGATGACGCGCGTGTCGTTGAGGACGACGAGGTCGCCGCTGTGCAGGAATGTGGGGAAATCGCGAAAGGTGTGGTGCTCGATGCGCTGTCCGGCGCGATGCAGCACCATCATGCGCGATTCGTCGCGGCGCTGCGCGGGGTGGCGGGCGATGAAGTCGTCCGGCAACTCGTAGTCGTAATCGGCGGTGAGGAGGCTCACGCGTCCGGTCGGCTATCCTTCGATGGTGTTGATTTCGACGGGCTCGACTTTCACGCCCTGCTCTTCGAGCCAGGCGATGGAGCGTTTGACTTCGTCGCGGTCGCCTTCGAGTTCGAGTGAGACGAGGCCGATTTCTTCATTCACGCTGCACTGGCGGATGTTGGTGATGACTTCAAATTTCTTCCCCAATTCCCAGATGATGGGACGCGTGATGAGCTTGGTGGGAAACATGAGCCAGAGGCGGTGTTTGTCGGTCATATTCGATTGCGGATTTGGGATTGCGGATTGCGGATTGGTGCTCATTGCGGATTGCGGATTGCAGATTGCGGATTGGCAGGCTTCGGAGCCTTCTCGTTTTTTCGGGCGGTGTTGATCGAGGCTACGGTCATGGCGAGGAGTTCGTTGCCTTCATTGCGAAGCTCAGTCACGCGCTCGGCTTTGACGCAGTCGGTCGCCACAAGCATATCGAGCCAGTGGATGGACTCGTCGGCTTCTTCCTCAACCATGCCGAGCTTGGCGATGAATTCGGGGCGTGAGCGACCTCGGTTGGCAGCGCGATAATTCGACGCGACGGATGCCGATGAACGCAGGAGCTGTCGGCCATATTCACTGGCGACAGTATCATTCTTCGCTAGCGACCGAACAAGCCGCGCACAGCGAATCGCAAACTCCCTGGCTCGTAATGCAAAAGTTTCCTTGTTCATAATCGCGTCATCGGATTCGCGGATGCGGTGGCTGCGGAGCGATCCGCAATCCGCAATCTGAAATCCGCAATCGGCCTAGCCGCCTGCGAGGGCGGGGGTGATGCTCACTTCGTCTTTGTCGGCGACGGGTGTGTTGAGGCCGTCGAGGAAGCGGATGTCTTCGCCGTTCACATGGACGAGGATGAAGCGGCGGACTTCTCCGGCTTCGTCGAAGATGCGCTCTTTCACGCCGGGGAATGCGCGTTCGAGATTGGCTAGGACTTCGCCGATGTTCGCGCCTGCGGCGGAGACTTCGGAGAGGTCGTTGGTGAGTTTGCGGAGCGGTGTAGGAATGAGGACGTTTGGCATTTTAAATGGGAGTCGGGTTTAGGCGGTTGCGGCCATGTCGGGGTTGTAAATTTGTTCCTCGAATTCGCGCAGGCTGGGTTTGATGAGGCGCAGTTCGCCGCATTTGCCGGCGATGGCTTCCTGTGTTTTCAAGCCGTGGCCGGTGATGCAGAGGACGGCTTCTTCGTTGCGTGGGATTTTTCCGCTGGCGATGAGTTTTTTCGCGCAAGCGACGGTGACGCCGCCTGCGGTTTCGGCGAAGATTCCGGCGTGCTCGGCGAGGAGCTTGATGCCGTCCACGATTTCGTCGTCGGTCACGTCTTCCGCGCCGCCGCCGGTCTGGCGCATGGCGTGGATCGCGTAGTAGCCGTCGGCTGGCGTGCCGATGGCGAGGCTCTTGGCGATGGTGTCGGGCTTTGGCACGGGCTTCACGATGTCGGTGCCGCGCTGCATGGCGTGGGCGATGGGGGCGCAGCCGGTGGCTTGTGCGCCGTGGACGGAAAATTTCGTGTCCTCGACGATGCCGACTTTGACGAATTCGTTGTAGGCTTTGTGGATCTTGGTGAGGAGGGAGCCGCTGGCCATCGGCGCGACGGTGTGACGCGGGATGCGCCAGCCGAGTTGCTCGCAGATTTCAAAGCCCATCGTCTTGCTGCCCTCGGCGTAGTAGGGGCGGAGGTTGACGTTGACGAAGCCCCAGCCGTATTTGCCGGCGATTTCGGAGCAAAGGCGGTTCACTTGATCGTAGGGACCGTGGATGCCGATGACGTTGGTGCCATAGACGAGGGAGCCGAGGACTTTGCCCTGCTCGAGATCGGCGGGGATGAGGACGTAGCTTTTCAGTCCCGCGGCGGCGGCGTTGGCGGCGACGCTGTTGGCGAGGTTGCCAGTGCTGGCGCAGGCAACGACTTTGAAGCCCAGCTCGCAGGCGCGGCTGAGTGCGACGGAGACGACGCGGTCTTTAAACGAGAGGGTGGGGTAGTTGACGGTGTCGTTTTTGATGTAGAGCGATTTGATGCCGAGGACGGCGGCGAGGCGGTCGGCTTTGACGAGCGGGGTGAAGCCGACTTGCGCGCCGACGGTGGGCTCTCCGTCAATGGGCAGCAGCTCGCGATAGCGCCACATGGTCTGCGGGCGGCTCTCAATGGCTGCGCGCGAAATGCTCGTGCGGATGGCGTCGTAGTCGTAGGCGGCTTCGAGCGGGCCGAAGTCGTATTCGCAGACGTGGATCGCTTTCTTTTCGTAAAGCTTTCCGCATTCGCGGCACTTCAAGTTGCTAAAAAAGGGACGGTTGCTTTTGTCCATGGCGTTTATATTTCTCGACCCTGATCGAGAGTGGCGAAACGGGGACGGAACGCCCTCGCTTCGCTCTCATCTTCCCCCACGCCCGGAGGCGCGGAGCTGGATGGGGCACCTGGTCCCCCGCTTGCGCGGGGCGGTTGCCGTGGCTTCATAGGGCCAGAACCCTCTGCCACTCTCGATAAGAGCGGCGGGACTGTTAGGGGCGCGCACTTCGCGCGTCAACGGATTTTTTCCGCAGAGCGGAAACTACTGGCGTTCCGTCCAGCGGTCGCGGTCTGCGTAGAGGATGTAGTGGTTCGCGCTGACGACGGGGAGCGGTTTCGGCACGGAAAGCGGGAAGCCGGCGCGCGCGCGAGGATTGCGCATGATGAAATCGGACCACTCGCGGAATTCTCCGACGCCCACGTCGTTGAGCAATCCGCGGAAGCCGGTGACGGGTGTGAGCAGCAGGCCGGTGATGTGCTGGTTGAAACGGAAGTCGTTCAGCTCATTGAAATCGGGGATCGTGAGCGGGAGCCAGAGGCTCTTTCGGTCCGCATACCAAGCCACGGCCCACGGCATGTCGCTGCAGATGATGTCGCTTTCGCCATACCAGTCGTCGAGCTTTTGGAGCATTGGTGGATAGTAGGGAGGGAAGCTGATCGGCAAGCGGGGAGGGTTCATGAATGTCCCGAGAAGCGGGAAAGCACATACAGCGATAACGGCGCTTTGAAAGCCGATGTTTAGTGCGCGGATACGACTGATTTCCCTGCCATCAACCTCGACCTTTCCCCACATGAGCAACAAAAACGCGAGCCCGTAGGCTGCCATCATGGGGATGAAAAGGATGTGCAGGTTGTTCGATTGTTGCGAGGCGAGCAGATCGTAGTCGCTGAAGCCAAAGAACGACATTCCGAGTAGACCGAACATCCACATGGAAAAAATGCCCCAGCGCAGGCTGCGTGTTTCCGGCCTCTTGAACGCATGGAGAAGGGCGATGAAGAAGAAGGGGGCTGTAACGATTTTCCCCAGGTATTCATAGAGGTGGTCGAATTGGGCGGTCGTTTGGCCGAGGAGTTTGTTTTTGTAGTCCGTCGGTTCAACGGTGTCGTCGTCCTTCACGAACGTGCGCATGATTTGGGACTCGGAGCCGCGAATTTGGAAGCTGCGCGTCTGCCAGCTCAGTCCCATCATGTCTCCACACACGTTTTTCGTGCGTATGACCCACGGCACAAAACAAAGCGCAAACATTGCGAGCATGATTCCGGCATCGCGACCGTGCGGACGAAAGGCGATTGCCACATAGACGAGTGCGCCCACAAACAGCCATATAGTGAGTGCGTGCGAAAGTGCCAGCAGCCCGAAGCACAGGCCCGCGCCTGCCAGCCATGGCCATGTCTGGCGGTTCTCCGTGCGGGCAGTCAGCCCCCGCACAAAACATAAATTTGCCACGCTAAAAAGAAACAGCATCAGCAATTGCGGCAATCCTGTGGAGGAGAACTGCCAGAAGTGATCGCAGAGCATCAAAATCAGGATGAGAATGACAGCGAGGCGGCGGTCGAAAATTGCCTTTGCGATGAAGTAATTTATGGCGATTGCGCCGAGTAAAAACATCACGCTAATTGCTGCGATGAGCCGATCCGCCGGATGCGTGAACTCCCCCTGTTGCAATGACCAGAAATCCGATTTTCCATCTTTATCCACCCGCAGCTTGAATGAATCACTGATTGCGACGCGTCCTCGTATCGCGAGCGAGTTCACCCACGGATTGAGGGGTGCATGATAGAAATCCGGAATGTGTCCGCCAGTTGGGCCATTGGGATCCATGAAGGACGCAAAGGCTCCTTCTCCCCGTTTTGTATCAATAAGCTGGATCGCCGCCGGCTTGATCACGTTTGTCGAAAAGCCATGCCCGCGGCTTAATTCCCGCGCAATCACCGCCTGCTCCATTCCTTTCGCGTGAGTCAGCCCGCGAAAAAGCGGCGTCGAGTCCTCCTTCCCGACTGCCTTCAGCGGATTGATGAAAACGTGGAACAGTGTTAGCAGGAGCGCCGTCGCGCAGATGAGCAGGAAAATGATCCACCATTTTCCACGACCGAGTTCGAGACTGTGGACGAGTTCCTGTGCTTTGAGTTCTGACGCCATGCTTCTTGTTTAGGGTTTTGGATTTTCGGGTTCGGTGCGCAACTCTTTGAGCCGGCGATGCAGGGTCCGGCGGCTCATGCCGAGCTTTTGCGCGGCCTTCGTTACGTTGCCCCCGGTTTCTTCGAGGGCGCGGACAATCATTCGTTGCTCCGTATCGTGCAAGTTCAAATGCCCGCCGGGTTTGCTGAAAGCGGGCAGCTTCACTCCGCCGATGCTCGTCGGCGCGCTCGCGGCACCTTCACGCACGCTCGGCGGTAAATCACGCAGCGTGAGTTTCGCGCCCGGCCCCATCACCACCGCACGCTCGATGGCCGCGCGCAACTCCCGCACATTTCCCGGCCACGCATATTTCTCCAGCGCCGCCAGCGCATCGCTCGTCAATTCCCGCACCGGCTTCCCGTTTTCCTCCGCAGCGACCTTGAGGAAATGCGCCGTGATGAGCGCGATATCCTCGCGCCTCTCGCGCAGCGGCGGCATGTGAATGCGCACGACGCTCAGTCGAAAAAACAAATCATCGCGGAAATCGCCGCTCTCCACCATTCGCTCCAGCTCCCGATTCGTCGCTGCCACGAGACGCACGTCCACTTTGATCGGAGTATTCCCGCCCACGCGCTCAAAACTCCGCTCCTCGCCCAGCACGCGCAGCAATTTCACCTGCGTATTTTTTCCAATCTCTCCGATCTCATCCAGAAACAGCGTCCCGCCATTCGCCTGCTCGAATCGCCCGATGCGCCGCTCCGTCGCGCCGGTGAACGACCCTTTCTCGTGACCGAAAAGCTCGCTCTCCAGCAACTGATCGCTGAACGCCGCCATGTGCATCGCCACAAATTTTTCCTTCGACCGACCGCTCAGCGTGTGAATCGCCTGCGCCACCAGTTCCTTGCCCGTCCCGCTCTCGCCCGTGATGAGCACCGTCGCACGCGAAGGGGCGACTTGTTTGATCGTGTCAAAAATCTCCTCCATCGCCGGTGAGTGCCCGATGAGTCGCTCCAACCCGAATTTTTTCTCCACCACCTTCTTCAACTCCACCACCTGCTTTTCCACCTGACGCGAACGCAGCGCGCGACGGATCAGGATTTCCAGCCGGTCAATGTTCAGCGGCTTCGTCACAAAATCATACGCCCCGCGCTTCATCGCCTCCACCGCCGTATCCACGCCGCCATAGGCAGTCATCATGATCACCACCGGCGGGTGCGGACGTGCGAGCGCCTTCTCGATCACCACCATGCCGTCCTCGCCGCCGAGCCGCAGGTCCGTGAGCACGAGGTCCACATGCTCGCTTTCCAAAACATTCAGCGCACTCGCGATGTCGGCAGCCACATACACATCGAACGAATCTTCCAACGAATCACGCAGCCCTTCGCGGGTGTGTTTTTCGTCGTCAACAATGAGGATGGTGGGTTGCACAGCGCGGGGGATGTAGCCGCGCCCGCCCTTTCGCGCAAGCGTCAGTCCCACGGTTGCACTTGGCAGATGGAGCGGCACCCCGCTAAAGCAATGCAATGTCTCAGCATCCACTCGAAGCACTCTTGCGCCAGCGCATCGCCATTATTGATGGCGCGATGGGCACGACTATCCGCACTTACGGAATGACGGAGGCGGATGTGCGGGGCGAGCGGTTTGCGGATGTGAAGAAGGACATGCTCAACTGCGGTGATTTCTTTTCGCTCACACAGCCGAAGATGATTTGCGACATTCACCGCCGTTTCCTCGAAGCGGGCGCGGACATTATCGAGACGAACACCTTCGGCGTGACGAGTATCGCGCTGAGCGACTTCTTTGTGGAAGACCCGCGCGAGCATGGCGGACGGAAGGACCCGGAGTTTTTCCAGAAGATCATTGAGGACAAATTTCTCAACGACCTTTCTTGGGAGATGAGCGAGACTTCCGCGCGTCAATGCCGCGAGTGGGCGGATCGCGTGGGGAATGCGACGGGGCGTCAGCGTTTCGTCGCGGGTGCCGTGGGGCCGATGCAGGTGTCGCTGAGCAATTCACCGGATGCCGATGATCCCGGCTTCCGCGTCTGCACGTTTGACCAAGTGAAGCACGCCTACATGCAGCATATTCGCGGGCTCATCGCGGGTGGCTCGGATGTGATTTTGGTGGAGACGATTTTTGATTCGCTGAACGCAAAGGCCGCGCTCGTGGCGTTGCAGGAGGTCTATGAGAAAGACGGAGTCGTGCTGCCTGTGATGATCTCCGCAGCAGTCGGACGCGGAGGTGAGACGCTCGTTTCCGCGCAGAAAGTGGAGGCGTATTGGAATGCGGTGAAGCATTTGAAACCGCTATCGGTCGGTCTGAACTGCTCGCTCGGGCCGGACCTGATGCGGCCATTCCTCGCGGAGCTTGCGGAGAAATCGGGCACGTTTGTATCGGCGTATCCGAACGCCGGACTTCCGAATCCGCTTTCGCCGACGGGCTTTGATTTGAAGCCGGAAGACATGGCGCGCTACCTCGGCGATTTCGCAGCGAGCGGTCTGCTGAACATCGCTGGCGGTTGCTGTGGAAATACACCGGAGCACATCGCGGCGATTGCAAAAGCGGTGGAGATCAGCAGGCCGCGTGAGATGCACGAGGAGGTGAAGTTTTCCACGGGAGCAGCGCTGCCGCTGCGTCTTTCGGGGTCGGATGCGTTCACGCAGCAGATCGGCAGTTTCCTGATGATCGGCGAGCGCACGAACGTCGCGGGGTCGCCGAAATTTGCGAAGCTGATCAAGGAGAACAAATACGAGGAGGCCGTGGCCGTCGCGCGGCAGCAGGTGGAGAACGGGGCCAACATTATAGACATCTGCATGGACGAGGGGATGATTGATGGAGTCGCGGCAATGTCGCGCTTCTTGCAACTCCTCGGTAGCGAACCGGACGTGGCGAAGGTGCCGTTCATGGTGGACTCGTCGAAGTGGGAAGTCATCGAGGCCGGACTGAAATGCCTGCAAGGAAAAGGCATCGTGAACTCGATCTCGCTGAAGGCGGGAGTGGATGAGTTCAAGCGGCAGGCGCGGCACATTTTAAAATACGGCGCTGCGGTGGTGGTGATGGCATTTGACGAGCAGGGGCAGGCCGCGACTTACGCGGAGAAAATCCGCATCTGCGAACGCGCATATCGCATCCTCGTGGATGAAGTCGGCTTTCCGTCGGAGGACATTATTTTCGATCCGAACATCCTCACGGTCGGCACCGGGATAGATGAGCACAACAACTACGCGGTGGATTTCATTGAGGCGACGCGCTGGATCAAAGCGAACCTGCCGAACGCAAAAGTGAGCGGTGGCGTGTCGAACGTGTCGTTTAGTTTCCGTGGCAACAATCCCGTGCGCGAGGCGATGCACTCGGCGTTTCTTTACCACGCAATCCGCGCTGGGATGGACATGGGCATCGTGAACGCCGGGATGCTCGAAGTGTATGAGGAGATCGAGCCGGAGCTGAAGGAACTCGTCGAGGACGTGCTGCTGAACCGCCGCGCCGACGCGACGGAGCGATTGGTGGAGCATGGCGAGAAATTGAAAGCTGGCGGCGGAGTGGCGGACCAAAAGGCGAACATCGAAGTGCTGGAGGCGTGGCGCAAAGGCACCGTGGAGGAGCGACTGTCGCACGCACTGGTGCGAGGCATTGATGCGTGGATCAACGAGGACACTGCCGAGGCGCTGGAAAAATATGGTAAGCCGCTCACGGTGATCGAAGGGCCGCTGATGGACGGGATGAGTGTGGTAGGCGATTTGTTTGGCTCGGGGAAAATGTTTTTGCCGCAGGTCGTGAAGTCGGCGCGAGTGATGAAAAAATCTGTCGCGTGGCTGGAGCCGCACATGCAGGCCGAAAAAGCGGCGATGGCCGCGCGTGGTGAAGTCGTAAAGGCGCAGGGCAGGGTCGTCCTCGCGACGGTGAAGGGGGACGTTCACGACATCGGCAAGAACATCGTCGGCGTCGTGCTTGCGTGTAACAACTATGAAGTCACCGACATGGGCGTGATGGTCGCGTGCGACAAGATTTTGGACAAAGCGGTGGAACTCGGTGCGGACATCATCGGCCTCAGCGGACTCATCACTCCATCGCTCGATGAAATGACGCACGTTGCAAAGGAAATGAAGCGCCGTGGCATGAAGCAACCGCTGCTCATCGGCGGAGCGACGACATCGCGCGCACATACCGCTGTGAAAATCGCTCCGCACTACGACGGCTCCGTCGTCCATGTGCTCGACGCCTCGCGCGCCGTGCCCGTCGTCAGTTCGCTGCTAAGCACCGACGGGCTCGCTGATTTCGTCGCGAAGAACGCGACGGATCAAGAAGCACTTCGCCAGCACCATGCAGGCAACGCGTCGGCGCTTGTGAGCATCGAAGAAGCGCGTGCAAAAGCGCCGAAGTTGGATTTCACGGAGATTGCGAAGCCGGAATTCACCGGCGTGCGTGTGCTGGAAGACTTCCCGTTGGCGGAATTGCGTGCGTTCATTGACTGGACGCCATTTTTCCACACGTGGGAATTGCGCGGCGTTTACCCGAAGATTCTCGACCACGAAAAATACGGCGAGCAGGCGCGCAAGATTTTCGCCGATGCCAATACGATGCTGGATCGCATCATCGCGGAGAAACTTCTCACGGCGCGCGGCGTGTATGGTTTTCTCCCGGCGAATCGTATCGGCGACGACATCATCGTGTGGACGGACGAGACGCGCACCGTCGAGCGCACGCGTCTGCACCACCTCCGCCAGCAAGTCGCCAAGGACAATTCCGATCCCTATCGCTGCCTCGCGGATTTCGTTGCGGAAAAGGGCGACGATTACATCGCTGCGTTCGCCGTCACGAGCGGCATCGGGCTGGATGAACTCGTGAAGAAATTCAAAGCGGAGAACGACGACTACAACGCCATCATGGCCGAGGCTGTCGCGGATCGTCTTGCCGAGGCATTCGCCGAGTGCCTACACAAGCGCGTGCGCAACGAATGGGGCTACGGCCAAACCGAGGGCCTCTCGAACGAGGATCTCATCGCCGAAAAATATCGGGGCATCCGCCCCGCGCCGGGCTATCCCGCGTGCCCCGACCACACGGAGAAGCAAACGCTCTGGAAGCTGCTCGACGTGGAAAGCGCCACCGGCATAAAGCTCACAGAGTCCTGCGCCATGTGGCCCGGCAGCAGCGTGAGCGGCTTCTATTTCGCGCACCCCGAATCGCGCTACTTCGCCGTTGGCAAACTCGGCAAAGACCAGGTTGCCGATTACGCCGCACGAAAGAAAATGCCACTCGCAGAAGCCGAGCGCTGGCTCGGGCCGTGGCTGAATTACGCGTAGCCGGCGAGTGCACTTCGAGCACAAAACTTATTGCCCGGCGGCGCGCGGGAGTTCACAAGGCGCGCCGCATTTTCAACCGACATGAACACCGTCAACCAACTCAAGACCACCAAGGGAAACACCAAATCCAAAGTCGAAGCCGAACTCTCGCGCACCGGCGGACTGCTGCGCCTTGCACCCGCGTGGGTGCCGCGCTCGTTCCTCCAGCCCGGACTGCGCATCAAGCTCCACCCCGATGACACCTACGCTTACGGCCTGAACCGCGGCGGCATTGATGAGCGTTGGTTCGCATCCACCACGCCCACGGCCAACGAAGGCCGCGCGTGGGATGAGGGTTTGAACTACGCCGTCGTCGGCAAGGAACGCTTCACGCTCGCGCAGGCGGTCGAGGACTGCGGGGCGACGCTCGTCGGCCAAAAGATTTGGAAGAAATACGGCAAGTGGCCGGTTTACTCGAAGTTCTTCGACAACATGGGGCCGATTCCGCACCACATGCACCAGAGCGCGAAGCAGGCGAAGCTCGTCGGGCAGGAAGGCAAGCCCGAGAGCTACTACTTCCCGCCGCAGCACAACAACGTCGGTAACAATTTCCCCTACACGTTCATGGGCTTCGAGCCCGGCACCACGAAGGAGCAGGTGAAACAATGCATCCGCAACTGGAACAAAGGCGACAACGGCATCCTCGACCTCTCGAAGGCTTATCGCCTCAAGGTCGGCACCGGCTGGCTCATTGATCCGTGCATCCTTCACGCACCCGGTTCGCTCTGCACCTACGAGCCGCAGTGGGGCAGCGACGTTTTCGGCATGTATCAGAACCTCGTCGAAGGCCGCGAAGTGCCGTGGAGCCTGCTCGTGAAGGACATGCCCAAGAGCAAGCACAAGGACGTGGATTTCATCGTGGACCAGCTCGACTGGGACAAGAACGTGGACCCGAACTTCAAGGACAACCACTACCTTGAACCCGTCCCCGTTGCCGACACACGCAGCGAGGGCTTCGTGGACCGCTGGATCGTTTACGGCAAGGTGGACGGCAACCAATACTTCACCGCGAAGGAACTCACCGTCGAGCCCGGCGCGAAATGCACCATCAAAGACAAGGGTGCCTACGGCCTCATCTGCGTGCAGGGCAAAGGCACCATCAACGGCCGGCCGCTCAATTCGCCGAAGCTGATCCGCTTCCACGAACTCACCGAGGACGAATACTTCTGCACCGAGGACGGCGCGAAAGCGGGCATCACCTTTGAAAACACCAGCGAAACCGAGCCACTCGTCACGCTCCGCTACTTCGGCCCCGAAGTGAACCCCGACGCCCCCGTCATGGGCGCATATCGGAAGAACAAGTTCAACTAAGGCACCGCCTGCGCCCTCGCAGGAATTCCGAAAAAACTCCATCCAGCCGCCGCTCCGTCCTGCACGGAGCGGCGGCTTTTTTTGAAAATGTGTAGGCGACTTGCCAACAAAAGCTGAAGCCAAGACACGGCCCAATGAACAACGTGAAGGTTTGTCGCCAAAGAATACCGCATCACTGTGGTATGTTTCGGAAATGAGGAACCCTATTACGCACCTGTGCCATGGATTGCTGTTGGGCATCCTTTGTCTATCGCACAGCATTCTTGCTGCGGACGCCGGACTTCGCGGTCAGCCTTTTTGGTTCCCATTGGGCGAGGAGGTTTATCACGAAGGAGATGTGGATGAGGCTGAAAAAGAGGTGCTTTCCTTCCGGGCTGAACCGCGGTGGTTTCTGGCGGCTTCAAAGCTTGTGTCAAAGAAGGAATACGAGGCCTGTGTGCGTGGGGTGGAGGAGAAGAAGCGGGGGCAGCGTGTTAAATCGGAGGTTTCGTCTTCATTGCTGGAAAGTCATGGCGGTAAATTTGAAATCCCCGACGCTCTCCCTTTTCCAAAACGTCTAGAGGAAATTCCTAAGGAGGATCAGGGTGTTACTCTAAAAATTGGGGTTGCAAACACCCGGGACCCAAAGATTTTGATGCTGAAACTGACGCTCGGTGCCAGCAAGAGAGCCGTAATCCGAGAGGTTGAACATCGTTGGAACAATGTAGTTCCGTTCCTCTTCTCAATCTTTGCCGACGGTTATGCCGTTAAAAGGGAACTTACGAGTTTTGGAAAAGAGGGCGCCTTAAACTATCCCATCACTCTCGTTGAAAGGGGCGGTCAGCGCACTTGGGAACTCAAAGTGGAAGCTGCAAGTATTGACGCGCTGGTGGCGAACTCTGAAGTCAGAAAAATACAACTGACCGCCTGCTTTTCAGAGCGCCAGCACGTGGGCTATTTCGACGGAGATGATAATCCTATTCTGCATATGGAAACGCTTACTTTGGAGCACCCCCAGATTTTAACACGTAGCAATACTGTGAGCCTTGTGCGGTCTAACGGCCGATGGAGAGTTGAGGACTCCGTCGCAAAAAAACTTCGCGGGAAAGGTGCGAGCAAATAATCATGGGATCGATGAACAAAACCGCACAATACGAAGAGGTGATGACGCATTTGCGCGGGCTGCTGGAGGGGGAGACGGATGAGGTGGCGGCGATGGCGACCATCGTTTGTGAACTGCATCACACGATGGGGTATTTCGACTGGACGGGTTTTTACCGCGTCGTCGCGCCGGGAGTTTTGAAGGTCGGCCCGTATCAAGGCGGGCATGGGTGCCTGACGATTCCGTTTGAGCGCGGGGTGTGCGGTCGTTGCGCCCGCGAGGCGCGCACGCAACTGGTGCCCGATGTGGAGGCGCTGCCGTATCACATCGCGTGCTCGGGCACGACGCGCTCGGAGATCGTGGTGCCGGTGTTCGATGCAGCGGGCCGTGTGCGCGCGGTGCTGGATGTGGATTCCGACACGCTCGCGGCGTTCGACGAAACAGACGCGCGCTTTTTGGAGGAAATCTGCCGCTGGCTCACTCCGCTCTTCGCTGCCGCGCAGTTTTAAAAACTCAGTTGGTGAACCAATACCGCACGCAGTGGAAGAAGACGGGGGCGGCGAAGCAGAGTGAATCAATTCGGTCGAGCACTCCGCCGTGGCCGGGGATGGTTTCGCCGTAGTCTTTCACGCCGCGGTCGCGCTTGATGGCGGACATGACCAGCCCGCCGAAGAAGCCCATGAGCACGATGACGGCGGACATTCCCGCTGCTTGCAACGGTGTGAATGGCGTGGCCCACCACAGTGCGGTGCCCGCTGCGATGGCGCTGAGTGAACCGCCGACGAAGCCTTCGATGGTTTTGTTCGGGCTGAGCTTGGGGGCGATGGGGTGGCGTCCGCATGTTTTGCCCCACACATATTGGAGCACGTCGGAAATCTGGGCGACGAAGACTAGGAAGAAGAGGAGCTTTGCGTTGCCGGTATAGCCGGGGATTTCCAGCAAGGTGACGAGTGCGGGCGCGTGGCTGACGCTATACACGGCGATCATGAGTCCCCATTGGATCTTCGCGGTGCGTTCGAGGAAGTGCTCGGTGTCGCCAGCGATGGCGTTGCGCACGGGGATGAAAAGGAACGCATAGACGGGGATGAGGATGCTGAAGAGGCCATACCATTCCCGTGCAAGCGTCCAGTATTGTAGCGGCAGGATGACGAAGAAGGCCCAGAACAAGGAGCGATGATCGCCACGCCGCGTGGGTGTGAGGGTGATGAATTCGCGGAGCGCGAGGAAGGAGGTGAAGCTGAACAGGAAAACGGGTGCGAGTTTTCCAATGGCGAGCGCGCCGCCAAAGACTGCGGCCATCACCCACCACGCGTTGGTGCGCGAGACGAGGTTGTCCACGACCTTGCGTCCGCTCTCGCTGGTGATGCGCGCTTTCAGCACCCAGCCGATGACGCTGGCGACGGTGAGGATGCCGAGTGTTCCGCCGAAGAGGTATTGTGTTTCGCGGTCGAGGTTCATTGTGGGCGGAGGGCGAGCATGGCTTCGCGGGCGCGGGTGAGAAATTGCGGTTTCGTTTCGCTATCACCGAATTTGAGCGGCGTGCCGAATCGCACGGAGCAAAGGATGGGCACTGGAAGAATCTCGCCCTTGGGCAGCACGCGGTTGAGGTTGTCTATGAAGACGGGGACGAACTCCACATCGGGCCGCGCTTTCGCAAGGTGGAAAAGGCCGGCGCGAAATTCGTTCACCTCGCCGTTCGGGTTGCGCGTGCCTTCGGGGAAGATGATGAGACTTTCGCCGCCCTCCAGCGCTGCGAGCATGGGCCGCAGTGGGTTGTTTGATTTGGTGACTTGCTTGCGCTCGATGAGCACTGCGCGAAAAACTTTTTGGGCAAGATAGGAACGAAACCCTTTGCTCCAGTAATCGTGCGCGCCAATCGGACGCGTGATGCGGCGGAGCGGCGTGGGTAGCGCGGCCCACAGCAAAACGAAATCGAGATTGCTCGTATGATTTGCAAAATAGACGCGCAATTTCGCCTCCGGCAGACAGCCGTGCCAGTGCGCGCGGGCGCCGGTGAGCAGGCGCGCGAGACTTGCGATGATGCGGGCGATCATGGCGCTTTCCGATACATCCGCTGGAGTCGCAGCACGGCGGTGATGGCCGTCCCAATCGCCACGATCCACAGCGCCGTCGTGAGGATTTCCCACTGGATGCTCAACAGCGTGCAGACCGCCTGGCCGACCAGCCCCGCAGTGAGAATCGCCATCCGCTGTTGCTTCGCGCATGGCCCGCCGAAATCCTGCCCCTGCCCGAGCGACGCACCAAACGCGCGCAGATACGCCGTGAAAACCGCAAGCACCGCGCATGACCAGCCGAGTTCCAGATGCCCGCTCGCGTAACCCGCGCCGACGAAGAACAGAGTGTCCTCGATGCGATCCGGCACTTCATTGAAAATATCCCCGCCCTTCGCCTTCTTGCCGCCCTCGATGGCCACGATCCCATCGAGCAAATTGCACATCAGCCGCCCCTGCACGCAAACCGCCGCCCACAGCAACCACGACCACCGCATCGGCCATCCATTTGCCGAAGCCCATTGCATCCCGCACGCAAGCGATGCCAGCCCGATGCCGAGGAGCGAAATTCGATTCGGCGTCACTCCGCGATCCACCAGCCGGTTCGCCAGCACATGAACCCACGCATACGAGCGCGACTTGAGCGGTCTGCGATCTTTGGGTGTTTCCATGATGCTTAAAAACGCGGTCGTGCGCTATGGCGCGGCGACGCTCTCGAGCACTTTCAGAAAAGCCGGGCGCTCCTTCGCCGCCTCTTCGTGTTCGCCATGCACGCACGCGACGAATATGTTTTTACCGACGGAAAAAATCACCACATCTGCTGTCCCCGGATCGTTGTCGTCCGCTTCCTCGCCTTTTCCTTTCAAGTATTTTGCCGGTTCCCCAGCCACCTTGATGGTTTCGGTCGTGGCAACCACATACGAAAGAAATTCGCTTTTGATCTCTTCGCCAACAGCAGGGATCACGTCAGCCACGGTCTTTGCGGGGGGAACGTGCCAGATGTAAATTCGCAAATCCTTTGCGCGGATTGTGGTTTTAAATGGCTTGGCGATGACCTCGGCATCCTTCGGTATCTTCAATTTCATCGCGGGCTTTGCATCTGCGAGAATGGTGATTTCCTTGTCCTCCGCAAAGCCAGTTGCAGTCAGGAATGCGATGGAGAGAAACGCCGATAGTGTTTTCATGCGGCACATCTAGCCGCCGTGTTTGTGAAAAAGGAAGCCCTATTGCTGTGTGCATTTCCTTGCTGCACGACTGCCGGTTTACGGGATGAGACGCACGAGGATGTCGTCGGTATCTTCACCGGCGGTCGCGGCATCCAGGAGTGCGGGGAACGTGGTTGCAGTGACTCCGCTGTTTGTCAGGCTTTTGATTGCTGCGGCTTCGATGGCGAATTGATGGGTCGTGGTTGCGATGGAAATCACACTGCCTGGGCCGAATTTGAGCGCGCCGAGGGCACTGGTGGTCGTGAGTGTCCCGGCGGGAGATGCTGCGGTGTCGTCGGAATCGCCAAAGATTCCGTTCACGGGATTCACACCCGCGACGATGGAGGTGCGCGCGAGATTTCCTTTCACGATCACTCCGGCGATGGAGGCGGCGCGCTGATAGGTTTCGTTGCCATTAAGGGCGTAATCACCACCGAGGAGCGTGCCGGCCAGTAGTAGGGAATCCGTGAGCGCACCGCCGATGCTGACGGCGCCGATGCTGCCGCCCGCGACGAGATTGGTGTTGGTGACTGCACCGGAAACCGTCACTTTGCCGAGGGTGGAGTGGGCGAGCGCGGCTTTCATCGCGCTGTCGGTCGCCGCAGCGAGGTTGAGACTTTGTCCGGCGAGAATGGCGCTGTCGGCGATGGATCCGTTTGCGGCGATCTTTGCGGTCACTGTCAGGCCGCCGACAATTCCTCCGGCGGAGACTTTCAGCGAGGTGACTTGCGTGCCCGTGGCAGCACCGTCGAAGATCAGCGCACCGATTGAATTCGTGGCGAGGAATTCCACCGTGTCCACATCGCGGGCGGTGGCGCCGGGTGATTTTCCGTGGGCGACGGTCACATGGGTCTTGCCGATGGAGGTTCCGCTAAAATTTACATTCTCCAGCCCGATGCCATCGGCGGACTGGCCTGCCAGATTGACGGTGATGTTTCCGACGGAACCTGTCGCTGTGAAATCGCTGTCGCTGATGCCGGTGAGATCAACGCCTGCTGCTTTTGCAGAGGCCGCAAGATTGACGGTGATGTTGCCAATCGTGGCTGCGTGAATTTTCACACCCTGAATGCCGACTGTGGTGGTCGTGAGTTTCTTGAGCGCGATGTTGAAGCCCTTGAATGCAAGCGCCGAGTCAATTTCGTAATCCTGCACGATTCCGGCGGTGGCTGTGATGGTGCCGAGGTTTCCGCTCGTGGTGGTGATGTTGCGCTTGGTGGCATCGCCGTTGGTGTCGCCTGTCGTGGTCCCGATAAACGAAAACGCCGTGATCGAGCCGATGGAGGGCGCTGTGAGCGAGCCCATGAAGTCCCCCTTGATTTTCAATTTCTTGAGCGGCCCCGAGGCCACAACGCTTCCGGTGAAGTCGGTGTTCACGGTGAACAGCCCGATGCTGTTGAGTTGGGAGTCGGTGAGTGTGATGGTGCCGTCGAAAGCGCCGCTGCTGAGTTTGACCGCGCCGATGGTGGCGGCGGTGATCGTGGCGCCGGCGAGGAATGCCTCGGCATTGAATGCCTTCACATCGCCTTCAATCTCGCTGCCGCTGCTGCCCCACGCGCCGTTCGCGACGTTCATATTTCCGACGTTGGCCTGGGTCAGCGAGCCGACTCCAAATTTATCAATCTCTAGCGTGGCAAGGAAGTCGGCGTTCTGCACGGTGAGATCGCCGATGCTCTGCGTTGTTCGCAGGAAGCCCGCGAAAGCCCATGATCCGATGGTCACGTTGCCGAAGCCGCCACCTCCGATGCCCTGCGCGCTCCCTTTCCCCGAGGCATCCGCATCGGCGGCGAGCACGCGGATGTCAACACCGGCACCGAGGACGTTGCGGATCGTGAGCGGGGGGTGGTTGTTGTAGGTGTCGGGCGTCGTCGTGTCGGTGGCGACGTTGTAGGGCAGGTCTGTGCCGAGTTTGATCAGCGTGTTAGCAGCGACATCGCCGAGCTTGAGGGAATTGAGCGCGCCGGTGACGAGCAGATCCACATCGGGGTCGCTCACGCCATCGCCCAGCGCGACTTCGCTGCCGAGTGTGATGCTTCCCACGCTCTGGTTGCCGTCGGTGGTGAGGATTTTCTGCACTACGGACTGGCCGGTTCCGTTGCCGAATTTGGTTACGCTGATTGTGAGCGTAGTCGTCCGGTTTGTGCCGGATAGATCGAGCCGTGCAAGATCGGAAAGGTCGCCGACGCTGTTCACAAGGTCGAATCTCGCAGTTCCGGAACCGGTGAGTTTCATCGTCACGAGGTCGCCGTTTGCATCGTGGAATGTGCGCGGGTGCGCGGCATCGAACACGCCATGTGTGTCATATCTTGCGACGAAAAGATCCGGCGTCTTGCTCGTGAACACGGTGCTGCCGCCGAAGTTCGTTGTTCCCATGAGGCTGCCTGTGACGAGCACATTGTCATTGGCGTCCAGTGTCAAATAATGAGCGTCGGCGCGCACAGTGCTGTCGATCAGGAAGCCGTTGAAGAAACTCAGGTCGCTTTGGTAGTGTGCGAAGTATCTTCCTGCAGGCAGCGACGCGATGCCGGGGCCAGGATCGAGGTCAATGACTCCATTGGAATCGCCTGCGATGTAGATCGAGTCGTTGGCGCCGATTAAAACCAGACCGCTTTCGTTATGGCCTGCTCCACCGATGGCGATGGCGTTGAGGAAGCCGCCATTATTGTCGAGTTTCAGCACGAATGCGTCACCCTCATCAGCACCCGACTCGATCAGGAGGTGCGTCCCCGTGCCGGGATCAAAATCAATGGAGCCGCTAAAAAATCCTACAACGACAAGATTGTGCTGCGAGTCGGTTGTGATTTTCCGGCCTTGGTCATCCCCCAGTCCGCCAATTTCGCGGTGCCAGATGACCTGCCCGGTCGAACCCGAGAATTTGGCGACGAAAATGTCGTTTTTACCAGCGCCGGCGGTGAGCAGGACGGGGGACCCGCCGATGTTGAAGTCCGGCGTGCCGCTGTATTCCCCGGTTGCCGCGAGGTCGCCGTTTCCATCGTAGGCCATGCTTTCGACGAATGCCGCCGAGTTCGTCCCGCCGAGCTGCCGCACCCATTCATAGACTCCGGTGCTGCTATATTGGGCGATGAAACCGTCTCCGTTGCCAGTGCCGTTGATTGCCGTCACGGTGTTTGCAGTGACTCCAAAATCGAAATTGACCGAGAGGCCAAAAGTCCCGGCGATGTCCACGCTGTGAGTAACGGGATTTACCGCGATCCAATTCAAGAACTCGTTCCCGCCTGCGGCACCGATGCTTCCCGCCCACTCCCATGCCCCGGCACTGGTGATGTGGGAGAGGAAAATGTCGCGGTGCTGGCTGCCTGCGACTGAATCGGCATTGTGGAGGACGATGGGCGAACCGCCGTTCGGGATGAAGGTCGCGCTGGCCTCGTATTCACCGGCGAGATAGACGCCGCCGCTGCCGTCGAGCGCGATCTCCACTCCAATGTCGCCGGCAAAATTGTCAATCGTCACGCTCATCTGCACCGCGTCCGCCCACAACGCAGTCCCGTCCTTGTCGAACTTCACCACGAAGATATTCCCGTCCGGGTCAATACTCGTGAGGCTGGGCAGATTCAGCGCGGGATCAAATGCGAGCGTTCCGGTGAAAAGCCCGGCGACATAAATGTTCCCGCTGGCATCGGTGAGGATTTTTTCCCCGGACTGTTTGCCTGCGCTGCTGAGCGTGAACGCATCCAGCATCACGGGTGTCTGCAAATCCTGCGCAACGAGATCGCCGGGAAAGTAGGAGGCTACAAAGAAATCGTTACCACCCTTGCTCGTGAGCGTGGTCTTGCCGGTGCTGGCTTTTACATCGAACACTCCGCGGAAAGCGCCCGCGATATGCAGCCCGCCTGCTGTGTCCAGGGTTGCGCAGCCACCTCCTCCGTTATGACCGCTGGTGTTAAAACCGGCATCCGTTCCATTGCTGCCATCGAACTGGATCGCATCAACGAAGTTTCCGCTGGAATCGAACTTCAGGAAATAAACACCGCCGGAAGCAGACATGTTAACTCCCTCGCTGGGATCCATGTCGAACGCCCCCGCAAACCCCCCGCCGAAATAAACGTCCCCGTTTTTCCCCACGACCACGACACCGCCGGAGTCGTCGCCCTTTCCTCCGAATTGCGCAACACTGACGGTGGAGCCCGAGTTGTCGAGATGCAGCAGATAGGCATCGCCAAGGCCCGCCGGAGTAAAGGTTGTGGTGCTTGTCCCCGGGCTGAAAATCGTGGGTGATGAAAACGAGCCGCCGATGTAAATATCCCCGCTTGGGGCAAGGGCGACGACGGGATTGCTGTCCTGCGCTGCTCGCGGGAAAAGTGCCTCCGCCATGACCCATGTGCCGACCGGGTTGAGACGGGCGACGAAGTTGTCCAACGGTGAAGTCGCAGTGAGAGTGAACGGGGAATCAATCGAGGCGAGATTGATCGAGCCGGAGAAACTACCCGCAATCACAGCCTGGCCGGTGGTGTCCACGGCGATTGTCGAGCGGTCAAATCCCGCCGTCACCGTGGAGTTCGTATCATTCGCATAAACCACCGCCGGTGTCGCGCCGTCCTGGAGTTTCACGACAAAGAGATCGTTTTCATTCGCGTCAACATTCAGCGAGAAGGAGTCAAACGAAACGGAGCCGGGACCCCCCAGAGAGAAGAAGGAGCCGACAAAATAGATGCCGCCGTTGCTGTCCGTGGCGATGTCGTCGGCACGCAGGCCGACGGAGTCGGAACTGTATTGCGTGACCCACTGAAAGCCTCCCGAGGTTCCGATCTTCGCGACAAAAAGGTCCGTGCCGCTGCCCTGATGGTTGAGTGTCTGTGATGGAGGACCGAGATGGTCGGAAAAGCTGAGCGTGGTATTTGGCGCCGTGCCAAATTCCCCCGCGATAAACGCATCGCCGTTGTCCGCGACGGCGAGCTGGATGTTGTCGAGAGGCTCATTCGATGCGTGGATCACATCCACCCACGCGAGCGCCCACGTGCTCGTGTATTTGGCCACGAAACTGTCCGTGTCGCCAGCGAGAGCCAGCCTGCTGTTCACGCCGGGGCCGGGATCAAAATCCACATTCCCCTGGAATTTTCCGGTGACGTAGGTGTTCCCTGCGGCATCCACGCCGATTTCCTGAATGGATTGATTTCCAGTGCCGCCGACACCGATTGCGTAGGCGAGATTTGCCGGCGCAATGCGGGCTTCCAAGAACTCAATTGAAACGCTGCGGGGTTTGGCGGATTTTTTGGAGCGCATAAGGAAGAACGACATGCGTGCAGGGCTTCGCTTGTCAAACGCAAACCCGTTCGTATTTCACAATAGATCGTCATCGCGCACGCCCCTCCCGCCAGCTTCGGGCAATTCGACGTTCCATTTGAGCACACCATCTTCGGCGGCCCCGCCCCGCTTCCCCCGCGCAGCCACAAAGTCAATCGCCGATTCCCTCGCAGCAGATTTTCCCGTCATCTGCATTGCTTGCGCGGCTGCGCGTGATGCGATCCCGGCATGTCTTACATGAAGTCATTTGCGCGGCGCGGCACGAGCGGCTTTGCCACAGATTCCTGCATCCTCTACGACCTCCGTCGCTGTCTCGATGAAGGCTACCTCGCCGACGGCTTCCGCCGCATCACCACACCCGCCGAAGTCATCGCCCTCATGGATCAAATAGACGCCCTCGCATGGCGCTTCCGCGAACGCCCCGTCCCCCGCGAACGCCGCCTCCGCGAAATCGCCTTCTACGCCGAACACCAGTCCTACGAAACCGAAGACTGCCCCGTGTGGGAGG
>CAIYUV010000129.1 GCA_903929475.1 uncultured Spartobacteria bacterium | reverse complement strand
GGCGAAGTCGTCCTCGTGATGTTCGAGCCGCGCCCGTGGGACGGCGGCGACACACAGCTCTTTCAACTTCAGGAAAAACTGAACTCCTACCTCTCCTTTGCACTCGATGGTGAAATGACCGAGCAACTCCCTCAACTTGCCGGTCGTCCCGTGCGCATCTCGCTCGCGTGCGCGGAGCCGCCTCCGGAGCCTGTCGTTTCGCTGCTCGCGAAAGTGCGCGAGCAAATCGCCTTTCAAGGAGTCGGCCTGACCGTCGAAGGACTCGGAGAAAAAAGCGGTGGTTGCGGCGAGGGCTGCGGGTGTCATAAAGTATGACAAACGTGACGGCTATGAAACACCCCCTTGACGACTGTGCTACAAGCAGCACGTTCAATTCGTAATGAACGAAGCCGATTCCAACCTTATGAAATCTTCGCGGCTCTATCAGCGATTCCTCGCTGAGCGGGAGGAAATTCTCCGCCACAAGTGGATCGAGAGCGAGAGGGCGGGACACGACATCGGATTTGAAAAGGCGCTCCTTGATTGGATCGTAAACCACCGCGCCAAATGGCGCGCGGCAAAGCAGGGCGGCGCTTCATGAAATGAAACGCCATCCGCGCCTTTAAGAGCGACACTGCGAGGTCGCAAAGGAGCAAACATGAACCAACCACCAAGCCCAACCGCCAGACTGCTGCTCGACGCAGCAGCCATCGAAAAATCCCTCAAACGGATCGCGCACGAAATCATCGAGCGCAATCCCGACCTCACCAAACTCGCCATCGTCGGCATCCCGTCGCGAGGCGTCGCCATCGCCGAACGTCTCGCTCACTTCGTCAGCGAGTTTAGCGGCACGAACATCGAAGGCGGGATCGTGGATGTCTCCATGCACCGCGACGACCTCGCGCGCCGCCCGCTCCCGGCCATCGTGCCGATGAAACTGCCCTTCGACCTGGAGCACCGCACCATCATCCTCGCCGATGACGTCGCCTTCACCGGACGCACCTGCCGCGCTGCGATGGACGCTATCGCCGACTTCGGACGCCCGGCCCGCATCCAATACGCCGTGCTCATTGATCGCGGCCATCGCGAGCTTCCCATCCGCGCCGACTACGTCGGAAAAAACGTCCCCACCGCGCTTGGCGAACGCGTCTATGTCCGCCTCACCGCAACCGACGGCGTCAGCGAAGACGCCGTGTGGCTCGACAACTCAGCGAAATGAAAACGCTCATGACCAACTGGACACGCAAAGACCTCACCTCCATCGCCGACCTTAGCGTCGCCGAGCTGCGACACCTCCTCACCACCGCCTCAGCGTTCAAAGACGTCGGCACGCGTGAGATCAAAAAAGTCCCCGCTCTTCGCGGAAAAACGCTCGTCAATTTCTTCGTCGAACCCAGCACGCGCACGCGCATCAGCTTCGAGCTTGCCGCATTTCGCCTCAGCGCCGACGTAGTGAACATCTCCGCCAGCACCTCATCGCTCACGAAGGGCGAAACGCTCAAGGACACCGCCTGCAACCTCGAAGCACTCCTCGCCGATATCATCGTCCTCCGCCACAGCAGCGCGGGGGCTGCGCAATTTCTTGCCGAGCGACTTGGCGCAAGCGTCATCAACGCCGGCGACGGCGCACACGAGCATCCTACACAAGCGCTGCTCGATACTTTCACCATCTGCGAGCACCGTGGAAAAATGGACGGCAACCTCGCCGGTCTTCACGTCGCCATCATCGGCGACATCCTCTTCTCGCGTGTCGCCCGCTCGAACATCCACGCACTCACCAAGCTTGGCGCACGCGTCACCCTCTGCGGTCCCGCTACACTCGTCCCGCGCTCGCTCGAATCCCTCGGTGTCACCGTCACCCACGACCTCGACGCGCTCCTGCCGCAAGTGGACGTCGTCAATTTGCTCCGCATCCAGCACGAGCGTCAGCGCAAGGAATACTTTCCGTCCCTTGGCGAATACACATCGCTCTTCGGCCTCACCAAGGCGCGCGCCGAATTCCTCAAACCCGACGCCCTCATCATGCACCCCGGCCCAATCAATCGCGGTGTGGAAATTGACAGCGACATCGCCGACAGCGGACGCAGCGTCATCCTGGATCAAGTCACCAACGGCCTCGCCGTCCGCATGGCCGTCCTCTACCTCTGCGCCGGGGCGCGCGGAGGCAGCGAAACACGCATCACATAATAACTATGTCCTCACTTCTCATCAAAAACGGCCGCATCCTCGACCCCGCCAACAAGCGCGACGAAATCGCAGACCTGCTCATCGTGGACGGACGCATCGCGCCACAATCTGCAATCAGTAATTCACAATCTGCAATCGAGACGATTGACGCCACTGGCCTCATCGTCGCGCCCGGCTTGATTGACCTGCACGTTCACTTCCGCGAGCCGGGGCAGTCGGCAAAAGAAACCATCGCCAGCGGTGCGCGATGCGCTGCGGCGAGCGGTTTCACCTCCGTGGTGTGTATGCCGAACACAAATCCCGCAGTGGACAACGCCAGCGTGGTGACATGGATTTTGGAAAAAGCGAAAGCCGAGGCATGCGTGAATGTTTTTCCAACCGGCGCGCTCACAAAAGGAATCGCCGGCGAGGAACTCGCTCCCATCGGTGCGATGCGCAAAGCGGGCATCGTCGCGCTCACGGACGACGGACATTGCATCCAGAGCCACGAAGTCATGCGCCGCGCCTGCGAGTATGCCGGGATGTTTGGCCTCACGATCATGGACCATTGTCAGGACTACAATCTCGTCGGCAAAGGCGTGATGCACGAAGGCCGCGTGTCCACCGAACTCGGCCTTCCCGGATGGCCCGCCGTGGGCGAGGAAATCATCGTCGCACGCAACGCCCTGCTCGCGGAACTAACACGCACACCGATCCACTGCCAGCACCTCAGTGCTGCTGGCAGCGTCGGTATTCTACGCCGCTCACGCGCCCGTGGAGTCCCGATTAGCGGCGAAGTCTGCCCGCACCACATTGCGCTCACCGACGAGTCCATTCGAGGCTTCGATACCAATTTCAAAATGAACCCGCCGCTTCGCTCGCAGGAACACGTCGAAGCACTCATCGAAGGCATCGCCGACGGCACCATCACCATACTCGCCAGCGATCACGCACCGCACTGCGGATTTGAAAAGGAAGTCGAATTTGATCAAGCGCCCTTCGGCATCCTCGGCCTCGAAACGGAACTCGGCCTCTTCCTCGACATCCTCGTCCACAAACGCAAAGCGATAGACCTCTCGCGCCTCGTCGAGCTTTACACCATCAACCCCGCCCGACTGCTCGGCCTGGATCGCGGCACGCTCAGCGTCGGCGCAATTGCAGATGTCACCCTCATCAACCCCGGCCTCGAATGGACCGTGGACAAGGAAGCAAGCGCATCGCGCAGCCGGAACAATCCCTTCCACGGCTGGGAACTTCGCGGGCGAGCCGTCCGCACCATCGTCGGCGGGCAGACAGTCTGGGCACTATGAGCGGGAAAAAGAAAACCGAACTCCCCTGCTCCATCTGCGGAAAAATGGCCGACTATTTCGCCGAGCCGCTCGGCCCCTTCTGCTCACAACGCTGCAAGATGGTGGACCTCGGAAAATGGCTCGGCGAAGAATACCGAGTCAGCGAGCCCCTACGCCCCGATCACCTCATCGAATACGAAGAAATGACCGGCGAACAACTCGACGTGCCCGAGCGCGACTAGTCGCGGCGCGAACTGAGTTTCGCGAGCAGGCGGAGGATTTCCAAGTAGAGCCAGACGAGCGTCACGAGCAGACCGAAACCTGCATACCATTCGAGATACTTCGGAGCACCAAGTTGCGCGCCCTGCTCGATAAAGTCGAAATCAAGCACGAGATTGAGCGCGGCGATGACGACGATGAAGGCGCTGATGCCGATGCTGAGCATCGAGTTGCCATACATGAACCCCATGTTGACGTGAAACATGCTGAGTATCCACGAGACGAAATACATGATGCAAATTCCACCGGTAGCCGCGACGACGCCGAGCTTGAATTTCTCGGTCGCACGAATCCACCCGCTGCGATACGCCGCAAGCAATGCGAAGAGCGTGCCAAAAGTGAGCATCCCGGCTTGCAGAACAATACCGTGGAACTGCCGCTCATAGACCGCTGAAATCGCGCCGATGAAAAGGCCTTCGCAGAGCGCGTAGATGGGCGCAGTCACGCCAGACCATTCTTTTTTGAAACAGGTGATCATGGCGAAAATGAATCCGGCTATCGCGCCGCCGAAAACCAGCGGCATGGCGGAAGCCGGGTTCGTTTCAAATTTCTGCCACGAGTAAAGCGCCGTGGCCATGCACAGCGCGAGCAGGATGGCGGTTTTGTTCACCGCTCCTTGAATTGTCATCGTCTGCTCACCAACAAGCGCGGGCTGCGTGAACGTATTTTCGCCGAGTGTAGGATTGGATGTTCGTATCATAGTGCAGCGAGAATATCACGCCGCCAGCAGTGCGCAATAGTGCTACTCACTCTCATCCGATGTAGGAAATCGTCAGTGGGCCTTGGGGGGAGGACGGCGATTCTTCACTTTGTTCCGTGCAATCCTCTGCTAAACGACACGCATGGAAATCCTGCAAATCGCTTCATTCATCGCCCACTGGCAAAATTCCGGTGGGCCGGAGCGTGCCAACCACCAACTCTTTCCGAACTGTGGAAACCGTTCGGCGTCGCACGCCCCGATACGACGAAGCTGGACGCCGACAACGCCGCGACACTGGCGAAGATTTTCAAAGTTGCCAAAACGGACCGCGTGGAAGACAACCTCGAAACCCTCGCCAGCCTCGGCCAAGCCCGTGTCGTGAACCACACGCAGTTCGTGGCATCCTGATTCCCGGAACATGGATTTCCAAAAGGTCGCCGACCTCATTCGCAGTTCGACAGCACCGCTCGCAGTGAGCCAGATAGTGATTCTCTCGAATCAAGGCGAATTTACTGGTAATGGAAAACTGAGGAGCAGCGAAGGAAGCATCGAACTGGAGGTGACGCTCGCCGGGGATCGGAAACTGCCAATGGAGGGTGGAACTTTAGTAGACCGAGAGCAGTTCTGGAAGATTGGCGGCATCATTGAGAACCAAGTTCCATTTTGGGGCGTGAGTGTCCCGAATCAGAGTAACATCCGTAGAGAGCGCTTTACCTTGCGAGGCGGACGTTTTTCGTTTGATCGAATTCACCATCTCACGGCTTCGTTCGGCGAGGGGAAGCTCCGAGACGCCTTGGTTGAAGCTATTGAGATTCCAAAGGAAGAATCCCCCGCGCCGGTGCGTGGTTGTGTGACGGCGCGATTGACCGACTACAAGTTTGTCTGGTGCGATCTGATGACCGAGAAAGTCGAGAAGAACCCTTTTCTTGGGGAGTCGAGCCACTGGAAACGGAACACGCTTAAAGGAGAGTTCGGACATTTTGAATATGGCATAATCCAACAAGAGAGCGATTCCGTCGTCCATTTGCGGCTGAAGAAAGACGCATTGGTGCCACCCTCAGAGATCACACGTTTCATGCAGGCTTTATACAGCGCCATTGCGTTTGTGCATGGACGCCATGCATGGCCGCAATGGGAACGCATACAGATAGGTGCAGACATCTTCTCGGAAAATGCGACCGCTCCGCGCACTGTTTCGGAGAACATTCATACACCAATTACAGAGAGGACTTGTAGCGAAGGATCTGACGCCACGCTGCTCATCGGCAAAGCTGTTGAATGTTTTTTTGCGCGGAGACGCTTTCTCCGAACCACTCAACGGCTATTTGTTTCTCGCCCGCGAGGCGGCTGCGAGTGACACGCCGGATCACGTCGGAACCCTTGGGCTTTGCGCCGTATTTGAAGGCTTCGTTGGTTTCCTCTTCGACAAATTGTGTGCAGGTAACACGTCGGCAGATGCGGTGCAGTTTGCGGCAGCACGTTCCAGATTGGTTGCGTTCGCGAAGGAACAGGCTGCCAATGCCGGTGCGGTGCCCGAAGCAGTTGGATCATGGAAGCGTTTTATCGGCTACATACAGAGCGCACGCCCGGTCCGCCCCGAAGATAAATATCGGCAACTCGTGGAGCACCTGCGATTGCCGATGGAGAAAATGTCTCCCGCTCTTGATGCTTGGAAAAAGCACCGGCACCCACTCGCTCACGGTGCCTCCCCACGAGACGATCTCGCCGATCAGATGATGGCAACAAGCCGGATCGCAGGAGCGGTCAACGTGCTGGCCGCCGCTGCGCTCGGCTACTCGGGGATCATGGTGCTTTCACGAATTGAGGATCAATACATCCGTTTGCCGTAGCGGCTAACTTCGTCCAGCCGCATCTCGCCGCTCCCAGTCCTAGCTCAAGATCAAGCCACGCTGGCAGATTTTCTGGTGTATGGCGCAATTGCGTTCATCCAATAAACAGCATAGAAACGCATTTTAATGGCCTGCCTCGCATCTACATCGAAACGACGATCCCGAGCTACCTCACGGCTGGGCGGAGTCGAGATTTGCGGTTGGCGGCAGACCAAGAGACGACAGAGGAATGGTGGGAGACACGGCGTAATAGTTACGAACTCTTTGTCTCGGAAACGGTGCTGGATGAGGCAGCGGCGGGAGAGGCGGTGTTTGCAGCGAAGCGACTCGCGGCGCTCGATGGCCTGCCTAGACTCATCATAACGCCCGCTGCAGATGCTCTCGCGATGCGACTACTGACCACGGAAATCATCCCCGTGAAAGCGGCACCGGACGCTTTGCATCTCGCCATCGCGGCTGCCCACGGAATGGACTTTTTATTGACGTGGAATTGCAAGCACATCCACAACCTCATGCTCGAACGCCGCATTCAGGCAATCTGCATGGAATTCGGATTCGAGTGTCCAATCATTTGCACTCCTGCCGAAATTATGGAGACTTGAGCCATGCCGGAAAACACCATCATTTCTGAAATTCACCGTCACCGCGAAGAGGTTGCACGCTTGTGCAATTTCGATCCGGTAAAGCTCATCGCTTACTATCGCCGCCGCGAAAGTGAGCGGCAGGATGGCGGGCATCCGTTGGTAACGCTGTCTCCCAATGTATTGGATACGTGCGTCGCACGGGAGGAACCGCCGAAAAAATAGGCCGACCCCTACCCGATGTAGGGTATTGTCAGCGGGCCTTGGGGGAGGACGGCGATGCGGGCTCCGTTCGGGGTTGGGCCCAGTTTGGCTTGGATGGCGGCGGAGATGTCGCGGCAGGGGACGAGGTGGGCGGCCTTCACGGTGGCGTCGTCCATGGTGGTGTAGATTTGGATTTCGGCGCGGCGCTGGATGAGGCTCTGGATGTGCCCCTGCCATTGTTCGGGCCAGACGAAGCCGGGTGTGTTCAGCTTGGTGAGCAACTCCTCGCCGCTGGCGACGCTGCGCAGGAGTTTGTCGTGCGGGCTGTTCGCGGGGACGCCCTCGGCGCACTCGGCGGCGATGATGACGGTGCCACCGTCTTTCACGATGAGGTCGGCGGCGCGCATTCCTTTCACGGCCTGATAAAGATTCATGTCGAGCGGGTAGCCGCTGTTGGTGGTGATGACGATATCGAAGGGCTTCTCCACACGCTGCATCGCGCCTGCGCGAACGAACTCGATTCCGACTTTGTGCGCGGCGATGAGGTCACCTGCGAAAACTCCGGTGATCTTGCGCTGCTCGTTGAGCGCAACATTCAGCAGGAAACTCGGGCCGACGCGCAGGGCGATGTCGCGCATTTCTTCCCAGATCGGATTTCCCTCGGTGACGCCGAAAGTCGAACGGCGGTCACCGATCATTTCAGCGCCGTGATTGCTCATCACCGTCTTGAGCGCGGCGACTCCGGGCATGATGCCCTTCGGCCCGCCGCTGAATCCGGCGAAGAAATGCGGCTCAATGAAGCCGGTGATGATGCGAACGTCGGCCTCGACGAGGTGCTTGTTGATCAGCGCAGGCACGCCGGTTTTCGTAACGCCGAGTTGCACGTGGGCGTCGTCATTTTCCGGCTCGTGATTGACGCAGCGGTAGTTCGCCACCACGGCGGGCGTGAGCATTTGTTCCATCTCGGCCTTGGTGTTCGGGCGATGCGTGCCGAGTCCATTGAGCAGCGTGATGTTCTCGCGTGTCGCGCCCGCCCTTTCCAAATAAGCGAGCAGCCACGGGATGAGCCGGTCGTTCGGCGTGGCTCGGGTGATGTCGGTATGGACGATGACGATTTTCGTGCTCGCGCTGATCTGCTCGCGCAGTGGCTTGCTCTTCACGGGAGCATCGAGCGCGGCGACCATCGCGGCGCGTTCATCGGATAGTCCAGCTTGATGCGAAGGCTCGATGACGGTCGTGCGATCGTCGGGAAGTTCGACATCCAAATGGCCGCGACCGTAGGCGAGAGAAATTTTCATCGCCCAAGGGATACGCAACGATGGTGCGACCCGCAAGCTGGAGCTTGTGTCAGAAAGAAAACCGAGCAACCAACGGCGGAGTCCGTGGTTTCACGCATCATGAAAACGCCGATTCTCCTGACGCTCAGTGTTTGTGTCTCCGGCACACTGGGCGCGGCCATCGAGCCGGAGAAAAAACCGACTGCCGAGCAGCTCGACTTTTTTGAAAAGAAGATCCGCCCCGTGCTCGCGGACAAATGCTACAAGTGCCACTCGGAAAAATCGGAAAAGATAAAGGGCGGGCTGCTGCTCGACACGCGCGAGGGCATCCGGCGCGGTGGCGACAGCGGGGCGGCGGTGGTGCCGGGAAATTTGAAGGACAGCGTGCTCATCGAGGCACTTCGCTACACGAACAAGGACTTCGCAATGCCGCCGGAGAAGCAGGGCGGGAAGCTGCCGGACGCGATCATCAAGGACTTCGAAGACTGGGTATCGATGGGCGCGCCCGACCCGCGCGACGGCGCGGCGAAAGTGGTGAAGAAATATGACACGGAAGCTGCGAAACAGTGGTGGTCATTCCACGCGCCGCAAAAACAGACGGTGCCGCAACCGAAGGACACGACATGGGCGCTGGCAGACACGGATCGTTTTCTCCTCGTGGCACTGGAGACGAAAATTTTGAAACCAGTCGCGGATGCAGACGGAATGACTTTGATGCGGCGCGTGTATTTTGATCTCACGGGGCTGCCGCCATCGCCGCAGGAGGCGCTGAGTTTTTGGAAAGAATGGCAGGCCGCGACCACAAAGACGCAGCAGCAGACGGTGCTGGCGAAATGTGTGGACCAGTTGCTCGCCTCGCCTCAATTCGGTGAGCGATGGGGACGGCACTGGCTCGACGTGGCGCGCTATGCAGAGTCGAGCGGGAAGGATGTGAACATCGCGTTCCCACACGCGTGGCGTTATCGCGATTATGTCATCGCGTCGTTCAATGCGGACAAGCCGTTCGATCAATTCGTGCGCGAGCAAATCGCCGGCGACCTGCTGCCTTCCGGCACGGATGCTCAGCGCGCAGAGCGATTGACGGCGACCGGCTTTCTCGCCATCGGGCCGAAGGGACTCAACGAGCAAAACGCCCGGCAATTCTGCCTCGACCTCGCGGATGAGCAGGTGGACACGGTTTCGCAGGCGTTCCTTGGTATGACCATCGCTTGTGCCCGCTGCCATGATCACAAATTCGATCCCATTCCACAGCGCGACTACTACGCGATGGCGGGAATTTTTCTAAGCACCGAAACGCGTTACGGCACGGCAGTCGGAATTCAAAACCGCCACTCCAGCGAACTTATCGAACTACCCGATGGAACCGCGCCGACGTTTGGAAAAACGCTTTCGGCGGAAGAGCGCGCGGAAAAAGAAGCGAAGCTCGCTGAACTGCGGAAGGAGCAGCAGGAAAATATCGCGGCACGATTCAAGGCGCGCTTGGACGGCAAGGACGCAAAGCCGCAGGGCGCGGATCAGCGGCGCGCGCTCGCGGTGGTAGCCCAGCTCGGCCAGCTCGAAGCGGAGTTGAAGAACTACGATTTGAGCAGGAAGCAGAAGGCACTTGCGATGGGCGCGCAGGATTTACCGGCGAGCAAGGGCGAGGCGTTCGGGCGGGGCGTTCGGAATTTCATGCAGCGCGGGCCGCAGTTCCGACAGGGCAGGCCGCCGGAGTTTGCGAGCATCGGTGACAGCGCGCTCTATACTCGTGGCGATGCGAGCAAGCCCGCCGAGCAGGTGCTGCGCGGTATTCCGGCGGCGATTGCCACGGGCAACGTGAGCATCCCCCGCAATGCAAGCGGACGGAGGGAACTTGCCGACTGGATCGCTTCGCCAGCGAATCCCCTCACCTCGCGAGTCATCGTGAACCGCGTGTGGCACTGGATGTTTGGCCGCGGGATCGTCGAGAGTGTGGACAATTTCGGCAACACCGGAAAGAAGCCCGACGATCAGGCGCTGCTCGATTTTCTAGCCGTGAAATTTTCCACGTCCGTCGCGCAGGGCGGCTACGGCTGGAGCGTGAAACATCTCATCCGAGACATCACACTCAGCCGCGCCTACCAGTTGTCGTCGGAATACAATCCCGCCGATTTCGCCGCCGATCCCGAAAACGCGCTCGTCTGGCGCATGAGCAAGCGCCGTCTCGACGCCGAGTGCATCCGCGACGCGATGCTCGCCGCGAGCGGGCAGCTTCAACTCGACAAAGCCGAGCCCACGCTCATCGCCCGCAGCGGCGATGCACCCATCGGCGGCCCGCGTTTCATGGGCGTGAGCGAGGAGCAACTCATCAACAGCGGCTCCGGCACAAACGTCCGCAGTGTGTATCTACCCGTCGCGCGAGACGTGCCGCCCGACGCGCTTGCCGTGTTCGATTTCAGCGACACCAGCCTCGTCACCGGCGCACGCGAAACAACGAACGTTCCCGCACAAGCGCTCTATCTTTTGAATAACGATTTCGCCGCCAAATGCGCCGCGCAACTCGCCGAACGCGTCGCAAGCGCATACCCCGCCGGCCCCACGGGCGGCGCGACTGCGAATCTCGATCAACGCCTCGGCTACGCCTACTGGCTCACGCTCGGTCGCGCGCCGACGCCTGCGGAAAAAACGGCCACATGGAATTTCTTCCAAAAATTCCCGAGCAACTGGAGCAAAGGCGACAAATCCCCGTCAGGCATGAAGGACGCGAGCGACAACAAGGCCGCGTGGACCAGTTTCTGCCGTGCGCTATTCGCCTCGTCTGATTTTCGTTTTCTAAACTAGCGCCCCCGCCCGTGCTGCGGGGCTCGCGGGATGGTCACGGGCTGACCGCCGGGTGTGGCGACTTCCACCATGAGTGCGGTGATTTTTCCGTCGTCGGTGGTAATGGTGACGGGCTTGGTCATCGGGAGCGTTTTGCCTTGAAAATCCACGCGCACTTTCACCACGCCGCTTTCGCCGGGTGCAAGGCGAAGCTTGGTGGCGTGGGCGCTCGTGCAGCAGACGCACGCGCCGCGAACCTCGGTGATTTTCACGGGCGACTTTCCGGCGTTTGTGTAGGCAAACTCAGTATTGGTTTCCTTTTGCCCCGGCTTCCATGCGATGCGCTGCGAGGTGCGCTCCCATTTCAATTCGGCGTGAAGCGCGGCGGGCAGGAGCAGGCAGCAAATGAGAAATTTCATGGTGCGAGGCTGCGCGGTTTTCCCGCTACGGGCAAGCGGGCGGGCAGGTTTATGACGTATTTCCACCAAGTTTCGATTTGACCCTTTGGCTCCTGCACACGATATGGCCCCTCCATTTTTCATCCCACAATGTCCAATAGTTACATCTTCAGTTCCGAATCCGTTGGCGAAGGCCACCCCGATAAAGTCGCCGACACCATCTCCGACGCCGTTCTCGATGCCTGCCTGACGCAGGATAAATTCTCCCGCGTTGCGTGCGAGACTTACGTGAAAAGCAACATCGCCATCGTCGGCGGTGAAATCACGACCAAGGCGAAGATTGATTACGTGCAAATCGTCCGCGATGCGGTGCGCGGGATTGGCTACGTCAATGACGACGATGTTTTTCATGCCGACAAAATTTTTGTGCAAAACATCCTGACCGCGCAGTCGCCCGACATCGCGCAGGGCGTGGATGCGAAGAAGGTGAAAGGCAAGAAAACCGCCGAGCAGGGTGCGGGCGATCAGGGCATCATGTTTGGCTACGCGAGCGACGAAACTCCCGAGTTGATGCCAGCGCCAATCATGTATGCGCACCGTCTCGGACGTGAGCTGACCCGGATTCGCAAAGCGGGCAAACTCGCGAAGTGGCTGCGCCCGGACGCGAAATCGCAGGTCTCCGTCGAATACGTGAACGGCAAGCCGACGCGCATCACGAACGTGGTCATCTCCACGCAACACGCGGCAGACGCGGAGCACGCGGAGATTGAGAAATTTTGCATCGAAAAAGTCATCAAGGCCGTCCTGCCAAAAGGAATGCTCACGAAGGACACCGAGTATTTGATTAACCCGACCGGCAAGTTCGTCGTCGGCGGGCCGCAGGGCGACACCGGCCTCACAGGACGCAAGATCATCGTGGACACCTACGGCGGCATGGGCCGTCACGGTGGCGGTGCATTTTCCGGCAAGGACCCGAGCAAAGTGGACCGCAGCGCAGCCTACATGGGCCGCTGGGTCGCGAAAAACATCGTAGCCGCCGGACTCGCCGCACGCTGCGAAATTCAATTCGCCTACGCCATCGGCCATCCGCAGCCGGTGAGCGTCCATGTGGATACGTTCGGCACGGGCCGCGTCGCTGATGATGCAATTCTCTGTGCGGTGCTGAAGACGTTCAGCTTCAAGCCCGCCGACATCGTGAAGCAGCTCAACCTGCTCCGCCCGATTTACTCGAAGACGACCAACTACGGACACTTCGGCAAGAGCGACAAGGATCTGACTTGGGAAACCACCGACAATGCCGCCGCGCTCAAAAAAGCAGTTGGTAAATAATCAAACGCAAACACACTCACTCACATGGCTAAAATCAAACTCTCACCCGCTCGCCCGAAGGCAGCACTGAAAACGAACGGCAGCAACGGCGGCGCAAAGCACGACTACCACGTCAAAGACATCACGCTCGCCGAATGGGGTCGCAAGGAAATCGTCATCGCCGAGCACGAAATGCCGGGCTTGATGAGCGTGCGCAAAAAATACGCGAAGGAAAAACCGCTCAAGGGCGTCCGCATCACCGGCTCGCTGCACATGACCATCCAGACGGCGGTGCTCATTGAAACACTCGTCGCTCTCGGCGCGGACGTGCGCTGGGCGAGCTGCAACATTTTCTCCACACAGGATCACGCCGCATCGGCCATCGCAGCGACCGGCACGCCCGTCTTTGCGTGGAAAGGCGAAACGCTGGAAGAATACTGGGACCTCACGCTGCGCGCGGTCATTCATCCCGGCGACAAAGGCCCGCAGCTCGTCGTAGACGACGGCGGCGACGTGACCCTGCTCATCCACAAAGGCTACGAACTCGAAAACGGCGACAAGTGGGTGAACACGCCAAGCGGCTCGCACGAAGAGCAGGTGATTAAGAATTTGCTCAAGCGCGTAGCGAAGACGCACCCCGGCATTTGGACGAAAATCGTGAAGGACTGGCGCGGCGTTTCCGAGGAGACAACGACCGGCGTGCATCGCCTCTACCAGATGAAGGAAGCGGGCAAGCTGCTCGTGCCCGCCATCAACGTGAACGACTCCGTCACCAAGTCGAAGTTCGACAATCTCTACGGCTGCCGCGAATCCCTCGCGGACGGCATCAAGCGCGCCACCGACGT
>CAIYUV010000128.1 GCA_903929475.1 uncultured Spartobacteria bacterium | reverse complement strand
TCCTATCAAAAACAACCAACTAATTGCCCCGTCGCGCACCTCTCGCGTCCAAAAATCCACATACCACTCCCACTCGTTAGACAAAAAACAGCCGTCCAGAAAACTTTCAGACGATCGCCGCTTTATTCAGCGTTTCCCTAGGTCAGCCGTCTTTTTGGCCTTATGGATGGCCTTCACTTGCCACAGCCGCTTGTCACCCTTGGCGGTGGAGCCGCGCGGCGGGAGAACGCGAACCTTGTCGCCCCGGCGCACCGGGCGTTGCGGCAATTCCACGGCTTCAGGCCTGTGCCGCTCAAAATTTAAGCCAAAGGATAACCGCGACGACAGCGCCCGGAACTCGCGCTCCACGTCGGCACCAAGTTGCGGGTCACTGGCCTTGGCCTTTGCAATCAGATCAGTCAGTCGGGACACGTCGTTAGCTTAATTGGGTTTGAGTGAAGAAATCGAGTGGGGTCACTCGACGAGTGGGGTCACTCGGTGCATCCGCGAACGATGCAACTGCCGCACGCGGTTGCGAACACGATGGAACCGCCCGCGTTTAGTGTCGGCGGCATTGTTTTTCGCGAGGAACCAGAGGCGAGGGAATGTCGAATTGGAGAAGCAGGAAAGTTTCATCGAGCGAGCAGGAACGGGCAGAGCGGACGTTGAACGCGAGCGAGAAACCACGAAAGCGCGGGGAGGGCAAGAAGCGAAGCGCGTGCGCGCTGTGACTGGTGACTGGTGACTGGTGATTGGTTGGCGCATCGGCTCGGCATCGGGTTTGATAATGTCCCATCCGAAAACCAAGCGCTTCAAAAACTCTGTGCGATAACCGGGGATGTGGGTGATTTCGGCGGGGTTTTGCAAAAAACGCCCTCGGAGAGCCCGGCGGCGGGAAAGGAATTTCCTCGCCAGTTTCCCCTGTGCCGCCATTGATAGCCGCCACTTTTCCAAACCATGTCTGACGAAACCAACGCACCCACGCCTGAACCCATTGCCGATGCTGCCGCGCCAAGCACCGAAACTGCGGGCGCCGCACCCGCCGGGACCAATGAGGCTCCGGGCACTGCCGCTGATCTTGCGGCTTTTGCCGAGGCCTCGCTAAAAGGCCGCCTTTCCAACGCTGACGAAGATCGCGCCACGCGCATCATGCGCGAACTCATCCTCGCGGGCGACGCCGGTCCGGCGCTCGACGCGATGACGAAACTCCCGTGGATTCTCGGAGTCCGCGCCGCCGAGCAAGCGTGGCCCACGCTGAGCGACGCCGCGCACGCGCAACTCATCGAAGGGCTCGTGAAACTCGAAGGCGACAATGCCGCGCGCCTCCGCCTAAGCCTCGCGCGTTCGCTCGCAAAAATCGAACTCGCCACCGGCCTCCAACTCGCCGCCATTACGTGCCGCGGGCTTTTCGATGCGGAAAAAGGCGCGCTCACGCCGGAGCACTCGAAGCTCATCGGTAACGTCTTCATCGGTCGCGGCAAGCCGTGGGTGCTCCAACTCCCGCTCGACGGACTCGATTCCGCCGATGCCGTGCCCATCGCCTCGTGCGTCGTCTTCAGCGCGTTCAACGTCAACAACCCGCCCATCACGCAACTCAGCATCCTGCGCTATTCCGCCGAGCGACTTGGTGCGCTGCACGAAAACCTCATCGCCATGATCGCGAAGACCGTCTCCCGCTGGAACGGCAAATGGCAAAGCTCGCTCCGTAGTGAAATCGCCGATCTTCCCGCTGCAATTGTCGCAGCGTTGAGCGAGAAAAAAGAACCCGAGCCCCGCAATAATCGCAACGAGCGCGCTCCACGCAACGAGGCACCTGCCGAGGACACGCACGACGACGAACCAGAGCCGACACTTCCGCCCGAGCTGGAGGAGAAATTAAAAATCGCCACTGAAAGCGGCGACGCCGATCTCGTCGCGCAGGTCTCCCAGGAAATCAACGCATGGCGCGAAGCCCACCGTTCAGCGCAGCAGCAGTCGGAAGAAAATGAGCAGGAGCCCAAGAGCGAGGACGAACAAAACAGTCGCCGTTCGCGCGGTCGCGACAAGAGGGATCGCGGCGACAGAAAAGAGCGCCCCGCCTACGTTTCCCGCGAACAGGAAGCCGCCAAGCAGGGCGCCAGTTTCAATTTCACCAATGCTGTGCGGCAGTTGGAAAACTACGTGCAGGGACTCCGCAACGAACTCGCAAGCACGCAGGCCAAACTCAAACGCGGTGAAGGCGGTCGTCGCACCGGCGTCGTTCTTTCCCACGAAGAAGCGAGCCTCAGCCCGGAGGAACTCAAGCGCCTCGTCATCCAGCTCGAACAGCGCAATGCCGAACTCAAGTTGCGCGTCGAGGAATTGCTCGCCGACAGCGAAACCCGCGCGCTCAGCATGGCCGCAGGCACGGACGCCCCGCCGCCCGATGCCCTCACACAGCTCCGCACGTTGCTCGCGCTGAAATTGC
>CAIYUV010000127.1 GCA_903929475.1 uncultured Spartobacteria bacterium | reverse complement strand
GTTTTTTAGCGCTTGGTGCAAAGTCCGTGGTTGGCACGTTGCTTCCTGTCGATGCTATCAAGTCAGGGTTGATGATGGCGAGGTTGATTTACCGACTTACCACAATATCGCGTAGTTGGATCAAAATTTGCAAAACACCACTTTCGTGGTCGAAAATTATAGGAAGCCAAATCAGAGCTTCTTATGTTTCGGAGTTTTTTAAAAAGCTTCTTGATGACGAAGTATTGACAGAAAGTGTCTGCATAGAAGCGCAAACAATTGTAACCATAGCTATTAATACTTTTGATTCTGAATGGATGAATATTTTTCAAAATATTGTCCTCGAAAAGACACAATGGACTTCTACTCACTTAGAGAAGTACAAGAAAACAGAATTTTTTCTTCCGGATGCGCTTTTATATCTCCCATTGGGATGTCCCGAAAAGATCCATTTTGTGGACACGTCATATATCTCAGGAGATTTAGATCCTAATTAACTATAAAAGAGTCTTTCCAGCGGTGGCGCTCCTACCTCACCTCCCTTTGCTACCGGCTGTTATCCCTCCGGGGATCGGGGAATGAGAAAGCGGTTTTATGTGGAGGAGCGGGAGATTGCGGAGCACCCTTGATGCCTCAAGATCATGAACCATGACCGGCTGATTCAACCGTTCACGCGCGTGAAGGCAAGGCCCGACGGCCTGCGCGTGGAATGTCAGGTCATTTCCTGGCCGCATCCCAGCCGACGCAGCTCTCGCTGGAAAAAGGTGAAGACGCTGCCGACAGGCTCCACGGCAGAGGAGATCGGTGCCGCGCGGCGGCTCCTGCTGGAAGACCCGCGATTCTTTGGGGTGTGCCAGATGTGCCGCGAACGCCAGCCTGAGGGGTGGATGGATAGCGAGAGAGTTTGCCAGTCCTGCGCTGAGGCTAAGCTGGGCGTTGTGTATTGAGCTGGCAAGGACGGGTGAGCTGATGCGGCGATGGGTGATATAGCCGTTCGCAAAACTCATTTCCGTTTAGCAGGTTGTTTCTTGCTCGAAGATGATGGGCTTCGACGGCGGCGGACTGGGGACAGTCCGCCCTACCAGCGCTGGGCATGCGCGTGCCCGGCGCGAGGTTCTCCAAGTGCAGTCGAGCATCGACACGCGCCGCTTTCCGGAAATTCGTTTTGGAATACGCTATATTCTGCGAGACAGCGCAGGAGCGGTGTGGGGGAATGCGTGTCGCGGCGGGACGGGAGGGACGCTGCTGGTGGACGCGGTGTGGGAAGATGGCGTTGGCTTTGCTTCCCGGATTGGGGGCTGGCTTTCCAGGGGTGGCGCTCGCTGCGCGAGCTTACCCCTGGCTACCTTCTTTGACCCCTCCGGGGTCCTGATCTAGTAGCTACGCCATTGCTGGCAGGAGCGCCCGCATCACTTGGAACCAGTTGCGGCGCAACTGGGCTACTTTACTTGCGCCGGGCACCGTATAGAGGATGGCGTTTGTCGTGACGAACGGAGAGAATGCGCACTCGATCTGCGAGGATTCGGTAGCAGATGGCATAAGGGAAGCGCTTCAAATGTGCTTTCCGGCGGCCAAACGGAGCGAGCGGGAATGCTTGCGGATTTGTGGATATCAAACTCAGAGTTCGCTCGACTTCTTGGAAGAACTCATCTCCCAATCGATCTTTACGCTCATCGTACCACTCGCACGCCTCATCGACCTCCTGCTGAACGGCCTTGTGATAAGAGAGATTCACGCCTTACGCCTGGCTGAAAAATGGGCCATGAACTCCTGATGGCTGATCTCCAGCGAGGGGTCTTGATCCATTTCTTCTTCACGTTGATTCAGGACTGCCTCAAGGTCGTCGTCTTCAAGTTCATGAGGAGGACTGCCAACGGACTCCCACAGGCCTGCGGCAATCCGGCAACGATCTCCGGGATTGAGCTGCAAGGCGGCATCCATGATGGATTCATAGGTGGC
>CAIYUV010000126.1 GCA_903929475.1 uncultured Spartobacteria bacterium | reverse complement strand
GCCGCCGGAGCATGAACGAGTGCCGAAACCACCGAAAACCCACCGTGTCCTATCAAAAACAACCAACTAATTGCCCTGTCGCGCACCTCTCGCGTCCAAAAATCCACATACCACTCCCACTCGTTAGACAAAAAACAGCCGTCCAGAAAACTTTCAGACGATCACCGCTTTATTCAGCGTTTCCCTAGGGAAACGCTGATTAAATCAGGAGACGTTGTTTTCTATCCGCAGATGGTGCAGATTTTCGCAGAGAATGCAGGCCGGTGATTTTAAAATCTGCGCGAATCTGCATCATCTGCGGATAAATCAGTGTTTCCCTAGACCGAACTGGCTTGAGGCCGGGGAATGGTTTCTCTGCGTCATCTGCGGGCGAAGCAAACCGGGCGGAGTTCAGGATGGAATGGGCGTCATGGGAGGGGGAAATGGCGTTTCTCTCTGTAGAGGCGGTGAAAACTGGGGCTCTCGCCAAATTATCATTGTTTGACGCGAGAAAGTTATTCAGACGGTGAGTGGAATCATACGGATGGTGAACGGAATTAAAAGGAAGGTTAGCGGAATTATAGGTATTGTGAACGGAATTAAAGAGATAATGAGAGGAACGAATAAGAGAGAAAACGGAATAAAATAGAGAGAAAACGGAATGAAATGGAGTGTTAATGGAATAATACGGACAGTAAACGGAATTAAATAGAGTGTGAACGGAATAAAACGGACAGTTAATGGAATAAAACGGAGTGTGAACGGAGTCATTCGGGCAGCGAGGAAAGTCATCCGTTTGCGAAAGTTTTCACTGTTTCACGCAAGTCGGGAAGGTCTTTGCGCGGGTTTGTCGGCGATTTGCGACGGAGGAGGGCTTTGCTTGAAGAACGGGCGTTTTTTTCTCGAATGTTTTCCGGTGTGTGTTGTCTGAATGAACGCTCTTCCCCAGAACGAAGTTTCACTTTAGACAGAACAGCCGTTTCGCTTTTTCAAATCGTTTGCACACTCAATGACCAATACACAAGAACTCACCAATCGCGTTCAGGAACAAAATACCTGGGTGCCCGCGCTTCAGCAGGAAGTCGCGCGCGTCGTCGTCGGCCAGCGCTACCTCGTCGAGGGGTTGCTCATCGGTCTGCTCACCAATGGCCACGTGCTGCTGGAGGGCGTGCCGGGGCTCGCGAAGACGCTGACGGTGAAAACGCTCAGCGCGGCGATTCGCACGGGGTTTTCGCGCATTCAATTCACGCCCGACCTGCTGCCTGCGGACCTCATCGGCACGCTCATCTATAATCCACGGGAGGGCGTGTTCACAACGAAGCGCGGGCCGATATTTAGCAACCTCATCCTCGCGGATGAAATCAACCGCGCCCCGGCAAAAGTGCAGAGCGCGTTGTTGGAGGCGATGCAGGAGCGGCAGGTGACGCTGGGTGACACGACGCACAAGCTGCCCGATCCGTTCCTCGTGCTGGCGACGCAGAATCCGCTGGAGCAGGAGGGCACTTACGCGCTGCCCGAGGCACAACTTGACCGCTTCATGCTGAAACTGAAAATCGGCTACCCGACGAAGGTGGAGGAGCGTCAAATCCTCGACCTCATGGGCACGAGTTCGCCGAAGCTCGACGTGCTGCCGGTGGTGGAGCCGGAGCAAATCATCCGCGCCCGCGAGATCGTGAACAGCATCTACATTGATGACCGCGTGAAGGATTACATCGTGGACGTGGTTTTCGCGACGCGCGACCCGAGCGCCTATAAACTGCAACTCGCAGGCCTCATTCGCTACGGTGCAAGCCCGCGCGCGACCATCGCCCTCACGCTCGCCTCGCGCGCCAAGGCGTTCCTCAGCGGACGCGGCTACGTGACCCCGCAGGACGTGAAGAGCGTGGGCATGGACATCCTCCGCCACCGCGTCGCCGTGACCTACGAAGCCGAGGCGGAGGAGATGACGAGCGAGAAGATCATCGAAAGGGTGTTTGCGAACCTGCCAGTGCCGTAGGGTAATTTTGTGACTGGTGACTGGTGAATTGTGACTGGTATGGCGATGGCGAAAACATTTCGTGAACTGGAAGTCTGGAAGCTCGGCTTCAAGGCTGCGCAGGAGGTTTTCCGCTTCACAAAAGACTTTCCAAAGGAAGAGCGCTATTCGTTGACCGATCAAATCCGCCGCGCAAGCCGCGCCGTCACCGCGATGATCGCGGAAGCATGGGGACGCCGCCGCTACCGCGCTGTATTCGTGAATAAACTCGATGAAGCGATTGGCGAAGCGAACGAAACCCAGTCGTGGCTCGCCCACGCATTGCGTTGCGAATATATCACCGCAGCCGACTTCAAAGCACTCGACACCGAGTATCAACGCATCGGTGGTAAATTAAACCGAATGATCGATAGAGCTGACGACTTCTGCAAATTCGCCCCCGACACCGACTATCGCGCAGTCACAAAAAATCCCCCTCCGTCACAATGAATCCGCGAATCAAAGGACGCCGCGCGCGCCAATACCATTCACAATTCACCAGTCACCAGTCACAAAAATGACCGAGGCAAGGGACATCCTAAAGAAAATCCGCCAGATCGAGTTGAAGACTCGCGGCATGATTGATACCGCCTTTTCCGGTGCGTATCGGAGTGTGTTCAAAGGACGAGGGATGAACTTTGAGGAGGTGCGCGAGTATCAGGCGGGCGATGAGGTGCGGGCGATTGATTGGAATGTCACGGCGCGCATGGGCGATGCGTTCATCAAGAAATTCACCGAGGAGCGCGAACTGACGGTGATGCTCATCGTGGACGTGAGTGCGTCGGGGGAATTTGGCAGCGTGAATCTCAGCAAGCGCGAACTGGCGGCGGAGGTGGCGTGTCTGTTTGCTTTCAGTGCGATTCGGAACAACGACAAGGTCGGCTGCATTCTTTTCTCGGATCACGTCGAGCTTTTCATCCCGCCTGCGAAAGGGCGAGGGCACGCGCTGCGTATCATCCGCGAGATTTTGTTTTTTGAGCCGAAGGGGAAGGGGACGGATGTGGCCGGCGCGCTCGTCGCTGCGAACCGCGTGCTCAATCGCCGCGCCGTTGTCTTTTTGCTCAGCGATTTTCAGGCGCCGGATTTTTCAAAGCCGCTCACCATCGCCGCACGCCGTCACGATGTCGTCGCCATTCCCATCGTGGACCCGCGCGAACTCGAACTGCCCGACGTGGGCCGCGTGGTTTTCGAGGACGCGGAAACCGGCGAGCGTCTCGTGGTGAACACCAGCGACCGCCGCGCGCGGCTGCGCTTCGCCGAAAATGTCGCCGATATGCAGGAGCAAATTCCCGCCAGCTTCCGGCGCTTCGGTGTGGATACGATCACTCTGCGCACCGACGCCGACTACGTCCCCGCGCTCCGTAATTTCTTTCGCAATCGCGAACGCCGCCTCGCACTCGGATGATTCTCGCCGCCATCACACCCACGCCCGCCACTCCGCCGCCCGACCCGCTCGCAGGTCTGCGCGACAACGCGCCGCTCGTCGAAGTGCCGTGGCCGACGTGGGCCTGGTGGGCCATCGGCGCGGGCGCAGTCGTGGTCGTCGCGCTGCTCGTGTGGCTCGGCATCTGGCTCGCGCGGCGAAAGGTGAAAACGCCGCCGCCCACACCGCGCGCCATTGCTCTGCGTGAACTGGAGGAACTGCGGGCGAAGGTCGCGCAGTTGGAGCCATACGCATTCAGCGTCGCCGTCTCGGATGTGCTTCGCACCTACATCAGCGCGCACTTTAATCTCCACGCGACGCAGCAGACCTCGCCGGAATTTCTAGCCAGCATCGCGACATCCGCGCGCTTCACCGACGATGATCGCCGTCTGCTTGCCGCATTTTTGGAGCGCTGCGACTTGCTGAAATTCGCACGCGTCGAAGTCGGTTCCGACGAAAACTCAGCGCTGCTCCAGGCCGCAACCGCCTTCGTGCAAGGCGCACAAACATGAACTTCGACGACTTCAGTTTCGCGCAACCGTGGTGGCTGCTCCTGCTGGCGGCGCTGCCCGTTCTCGCGTGGTTGCAGGGTGGTCGCGGCCCTATGCCAGCCGTGCGCTTTTCGTCCGTGGAAGCGATGCGCTTTGGCGCGCAAAAACGGAACGCTGGATGGGGTGGATTCGCACGTGTGTTGCTGCATGTCGCGCTCGCATTGCTCGTCATCGCGCTCGCGCGTCCTCGGCTTGGAAAGACGCATGACACCATCGAATCCAGCGGCGTGGACATCATGCTCGCGCTTGATGTTTCCGGCTCGATGATCGCGGAGGATTACACGCTTGGCGGGCAGCCCGCGAGCCGCCTCGATGCGGTGAAGGACGTGAGCAAGCATTTCATCGAGGCGCGCCCGAATGATCGCATCGGCATCATTGTTTTCGCGGGTCGTCCGTATTTGATGAGCCCGGCCACGCTCGATCACGCATGGCTGCTGCAAAATCTCGAGCGGATGAAAATCGGCATTCTGCCGGATACCGGCACTAGCATCGGCAGCGCACTTGCAAGCGCGTCAAATCGCCTGCGCGACAAAGTGTCGAAGAGCAAAATCATTGTGCTGCTCACTGACGGCGCGGAAAACGTAACCACTGTGAAACCGGAAATCGCCGCCGAGGCAGCGAAGGCGCTGGGCATTAAAATTTACACGATCGGTGTCGGGAGAAACGGCCCGGTGCGCGTCCCAGTGATGTTTTTCGGGACAAAGTCGTATCAAATGCAGGAGTTCCCGACGGACGAGCCGGGTTTGCAAAAGATTGCCCAGATTGGCGGCGGGCAGTTTTTCCGCGCAGCGGACAGCGAGACGCTAAACAACGTCTTCAAGCAAATTGACCAGCTCGAAAAAACCGAGGTAAAGCTGAAACACAAGGTCGAGTGGCGTGAGTTGTTCGAGTGGTTCATTGCCGCGGGCTCGCTGCTGCTCGCAGTGCGAGCCGCGCTTGCGCAGACGATTTGGAGGACGGTGCCATGAGGAAAGGAGACGCATGACCGACGAACGATTCTCTTTCGCGCAACCGCTATGGCTCTGGCTTCTCGTGCTGCTGCCTTTTTTCGCCGTGCTTTTCATGACGAGTGAGCGCAGGCGAGCGCAGGCGCTCGGAAGATTGATCGCAGCACGGTTGCAGGCGCGCCTTGCGGGCAGTGTGAGTGTGGCGAAGCGTCGTGCGGCGTTTGCACTACTGCTGGCGGGGCTGGCTTTTTGCATCGTTGCGCTGGCGCGTCCACGCTGGGGCTTTACTTTTGAGCAGGTCATGGGGCGCGGGCGCGACATCATCATTGCGGTGGATACTTCGCGCTCGATGCTCGCGCAGGATCTCGAACCAAGCCGGCTCGCCCGTGCGAAGCTCGCTGCGCAGGATTTGCTCTTGAATCTCGACGGCGATCGCGTCGGCCTCATCGCGTTTGCGGGAAGCGCATTTCTCCAGGCTCCGCTTACGCCGGACTACGATGCTGTGCGTGATTCGCTGGAAGAACTGGATACCGAAATCATCCCACAAGGCGGGACGAATCTCAGTGCTGCAATCGCTGCGGCGGACGAGGCTTTTGGCAAAGGCGAGAGCACGCATCGTGCGCTGATTCTGTTCACCGATGGCGAGGATTTGGAAGAGGACGCGCTTGAGGCTGCGAAGAAGCACAAGGACACATTCCGCATTTTCACCATCGGCCTCGGCACGCCGGGTGGCGCACCGCTCATCGTGCCCTCGCGGAGGGGAAAGGAAATGGTGCGCGACGAGCAGGGAAACGTCGTCACCTCCCGTCTCGATGAGAAACGCCTGCGCGAAGTTGCGGAAGCGGGCGGAGGCTTCTACATTCACCTCCAGAACGGCCCGGTGGAGATGCGCCAGCTTTTCCGCGACGGCCTGAGCAACATGACTGAAAAAGACACCGACCAGCGCATGAACAAAGTCGCCATCGAGCGCTACCAGTGGCCGCTTTCCCTCGGCTTCGCCTGCATCGCCGCCTCGGTGTTGCTCGGCGAAAGGCGGCGGCAATTGCTCCGTGCCGCGATAGTTGTCGCGTCCATGCTCCTTGTGCCGCAGAACGCGGAGGCGAGAGGATTATTGGGTCGTCTGATCGACAAGGCGCTGCATGTAGAAGAAAACAAAGAGGACGCCGCGCCCAAGCCGCCGCCAGATGAACTCAAGGCACTTGAGGCAGAGCGGGAGCATCGTCCTAACACGCCGCAACTCGACTACAATGTGGGATGCTCAGCTTTCAAAAATGGCGATTACGATAAGGCCGCCGCGTCATTCAGCAACGCGCTTGGCACTGGCGACGCTGCGCTGAAATCCAAGGCGGCCTACAATCTCGCCAACACGCTTGCGCGGCGCGGCGCGGCAGAAAAAGAGAAGGAGCCGAAGCTCGCGGAGTGGAAGAGCGCGGTGCAAAACTACGACCACGCGCTCGCGCTCGATCCTTCCAACGCCAACGCAAAGGAGAATCGTGATATTGTCAGCAAGGCCATCGCAGAACTCGAAAAGCCGGAGGAGAAAAAGGATCAGCAGAAGAAAGACGAACAGAAGAAGGATGATCAAAAGCAGGATCAGGAAAAGAAGGACGACCAAAAGAAAGATGGCGACTCGAAGGACGGAGAACAAAAGGGAGACAGCAAGGACGGGGAGAAAAAGGATGGAGAAAAGAAGGACGGCAAAGATTCGCAGCAGGACAAGCAGCAGGAGAAAAAAGACGGCGAGCAGTCCGACAAAAAGCAGGGAGATCCCAAGGATCAGCAAAACCCTTCCCAGCAACAAAAGAACGGTGATGAACAGAAGGAAGGCGAAAAGAAAGAGCCGCAGGCGCAGCCAAAATCCGGGGAACAGGAGAAGCCGAAGAATGGTGAATTAAAAAACGACAAAGAACAGCAGCCCGGCGACAAGGATGCGCAGCAGAATGAGGCGGCAGAGGCCGCGGCAGCCGCCCGCGAAGGACGCATGACCGCGAAGGACGCGAAACAACTCCTCGAATCCCTTCGCAAGAACGATGTGATTCTTCCTCCGCTCAAACTTCTGGAGGAACGTCAGACCCCGCGTCGGGTGCAGAAAAACTGGTAGGCATGAGAGCGATGATTTCCAAAAAGATAATGCGTGCGCTGCTCGCGTTCATTTTCCTCATCCCAGTAACGGCGATGGCGGCGAGCGTGCGAGGGACGCTTTCCACGCCGAACGCCGGAGTGGGTGAGGCTGTTGAGTATGAATTGATCATCGAAGGCGGAAACCCATCGGACGCACCAACTCCACCGACGGTGGACGGCATCGAGTGGCGCGGGACTTCGCAGAGCAGCAGCACGCTCATCACCAACGGAAGTGTGAAGCACACGACGAGCTACACGTTCACGTTTGTGCCGAGGAAGGAGGGCACTTTCACTATCCCGCCCATCGCGGTGGAGGTGGATGGCAAAAAGCTGAGCACGGATGCGCTCACGCTGAAAGTTTCGCCCGGCGAAAAAACAACAGGGGAGGGCGACCTCGCGTTTGGTGAGATGCGAGTGGGCCGCAAGACGGTGTATGTCGGCGAGGATGTTCCGGTGGACATCCGCTATTTTCTGGATCGCTCAGCGCGCTGGAACGCGCAGCAGGCTCCGACGCTGGAGGGCGATGGATTTACCACGCGCCGTGTCGTCGAAGGCGGGCAGAGCGAGGTGGAGCTTGCGGGGAAAAAATACGGAAGAGTGCTGCTGCGCACGGTGGCCACGCCGACGAAGGCGGGAAAATTTTCGCTCGGCCCGGCGGAGATGCATTTTGTGTATTCCAAACAAAGGAACAGCCGTTACTTGCCATTCGGCGGCTCCGTTGGGCCCGGGCAGGAAGTTGTCGTCAGCGCACCTGCGGTGGAACTGGAGGTGAAGCCGCTGCCGGTGAATGGACGTCCGAAGGACTTCGACGGAGCCGTGGGAAAATTTCAGCTCACTGCGACCGGGCGGCCCGACAAAGTGAAGGCGGGCGACCCTGTGACGATGACCGTGACCATCACAGGACAGGGGAATTTTGACCGCATCAAAGCACCCGCACTCGATGAGCCGACTGGCTGGCGCACTTATCCGGCGACGGACAAATTCGACGCGCATGACGCGCTCGGACTCACGGGCACGAAGACTTTTGAAATCGCCGTGGTGCCGGAGGAAAAGAAAGAGGCGACTCCCGTATTTGCCTTCAGCTATTTCGATCCCGAGGAGGCGAAATACGTGACGCTCAAGAGCGATGCGACGCCGCTCGTGGTGGAGGGAAATTTCACTGCGCCAGCAACGCCCGGCCAGCCTGCGGTCGCGGATGCACCGAAGCCCGCCGCGCCGGAGGATATCATCGGCAATCTGCCCGCGCCCGGTATGTGGGGCGCGCCGGTGGCGATGTCGCCGCTCGTGTGGATTGGCGTGATGTTTGCGCCGCTGCCGGTGTTCGCGCTGCTGTTCGCTTGGCGTGCGCGAAAATCGAATCCACGCGCGGCAGCGATTGCCGCTTTGCGTCGCGAAAAGGCGGCGCTCATTGCGAAGGTGCGTGCCACGCAGGATCGCGCGGAGTTTTTCGATGCGGCTGCTCGCGTGCTGCAAATCGAAGTGGCGCTCGCGACGAAACAACCGCTCGCGGGCGTGGATGAAGCCGCCGTGCTCGCGAGGCACAGCACGCCGGGAGTGCGCGAGATTTTCGCCGCCCGCGCGGAACTGGTCTATGCCGGCGGGCGCGGTGGCGATGCGCTGAAGAGCATCGAGCGCGACAAGGTTTTGGAAACGCTGGCGGAATGCGGGAGGGCTGCGCGATGAACCTGCTCCGCATCACCGCGCTGCTGCTCGCGTTCGCTCTCAACGTGCGGGCGAACGATGCGTTTGAGAGCGCGAACAAAGCCTATGCGTCCGGCGACTTTGCCGGTGCTAAAAAGAGCTACGAAGCCGCGTTGCGACAGGATGCGCGGGCGAATGAATTCTACAATCTCGGCAACGCCAGTTTTCGCCTCGGAGAAAGCGGACGCGCAGTGCTGGCGTATGAGCGGGCGCTCGCGCTTTCGCCGGGGCATGGAGAGGCGGCGTCGAATTTACGATTCGTCCGACAAAAGGCGGGTGCGCGCGTGCTGGAACTATCATTGCCTGCGCGGATGCTCAGCATCGTTCCGACATCGGTCGCGCCGTGGCTGTCCATCGGTCTGGCGTGGATTGGAATTTTCTGGGGCGGAGTCGCGCTGTGGCGTCGGAGCGGTGCTGGCGGAATGGTCGGCGGCGTTTTACTGCTGATGCTCGGCGCGGGCTACGGAGCCGGCGCGATGTGGTGGCAGCGCGAGCAGGCGAAGCTGGCGATTGTCGTGACGGAGCGCGTGGAGTCACACGCGGAGCCCGCAAGTTCCGCGAAGCTCGCGGAGGCGCTCCCGGCGGGCAGTCGCGTGCGTGTGATTTCTTCGCTCGGCGAATGGAGCTACTGCGATTTTCCGAGCGGCACACGCGGCTGGCTGCCTTCGCAAAGCATCGAGACCATCGCGCCGTTTGTCCGGCCATGAAATGCCTCACGTTGCTTGTGCTTATTGCATTCACCGGCTCGCTGAGGGCCGACTGGCGCGATGAGTTGAGCGTGCGACGTGGAAAATTTCCGAAGCCCCGCGCGCAAACTGCGAACTACGAAATCGGATGGAGCGGAGTGAAGGCGGCGGAGGCGCAGGTGAAGTTTTCCAGCGCGAAATCCGGCGTGTCCAAACTGGAGGTGAAAGGCGGGAGCGTCGGGCTTGCGCGCGCGCTCTACGGCATGGACGGGACGCTCGTTTCCAAATGCTCGTCGTCGCTTACACCGATCCAGTTGGTGATGGTGGAGGACTACGGAAAGAAATGCGTGACCACGAAACTCGACTTCACCCGCAAGGGCGCGACGTGCCTGCGCAAAGTTACGCCGCCGGACAGAAAGCCGCCGAAGCCGAAGCAGTTTCTGTTTTCACGAGTGCACGACCCGCAGAGCGCACTCCTCTTTTTCCACAGCCTGCCGCTGCGCATGGGCGACAGCGCGCGACTCTGCGTGTGCGCGGGGAACTCGGGCAATCATCTCGAAGTGAAAGTAACCGGACGCGAGAAGTTGTGCGTGGCGGGGCACGAGTGGGATACGATCCGCTGCGACGTGAAGCTCAGCAGCGTGGAGAAAAATCGCACGCTCACGCCGAGCAAGCGGCTCAAGAGACTGACCGTGTGGGTTTCCGACGACAAAGACAGACTGCTGCTGCGCGCGGAGGGGGAAATTTTTCTGGGCAGCGTGTGGGCGGAGATGAAGAGCGTTGAGTTTACGAAGTAGCAAACAGCCTACAGCCGGTGCATCGAGTCGTAGTCCACGCTGCGGTCGTGGTGGCGGAGCGGGTCGTAAAATGGTTTGAGCGGCGGTGCGTCGGGGCTGCGTCCGGGGAGGAGGCCGAGTGCGCTGAGCGTTTGGAGATCGAGGCGTCCCGTGCGGGTGAGGCGGCGTTTGTCCTGATAAAGCGAGATGGCTTCGCTCGTAGCGGGGCCGGGCACGCCGTCGGGTGGTGCTTTGTAAAAGCCGCGTCTGCCGAGTTGGATCTGCGCCTTGCGCAAAACGTCGAGCTGCACTTCGCGCGGTGCCGTGGCGTAGGGCGTGCCGCGATAGAGCGTGCCGTAATCGTCATTCGTCGCCGGCGGCAGAGCGCGCGGAGGCGGGACGACGCTGGGGTCTTCGGGTGGAAGATGCGGCCTGGCGCGTGGCGGCTCCACATCGGGAACGGGCGTGGTGCGCGGCGCGCTGGCTGGCGGCGGGTTCACCTGCGCGGACTGCGGTTTTTGCGGAGCTGGCTCCGATTTGGCAGCGAGGCCGAGCGCGGCGAGCGTTTCGTCATTGAGCTTGCCGGTGACTTGCAGGCCGTTGCGGATTTGGAAGCGGCGGATTGCCGCAGAACTCTCCGCACTGTCTTTGCCGTCCACCTCCCCGTAGAAAAATCCCTGACCCTTCAATTCCACCTGTGCGTCGCGGAGATGATCCTCGGCGCCCGCCGTGGCGAGCAGGGCGAGGGCGAGGAGAGAAAATGGGAGCTTCATGGCAGTGAGTGCGAACTTCGACGCAGGGCGTCCCGTGTCTATTCACGCGATGTCGCCGTTTCGTCAACTCCGACACGCATAACAATTCCAGCGGAGCGCGAGAACCAGCCGCAACGCCGCTCCCCGTCCTTCGGCGCGAGCCAGATGTCGCCCGCGTAGGCAGACGCGATGTGCTTCCCGCAAACCGCCGGCATCCGCATCAGCCCCGCATCGGGGGAATCATCCGCAAACAGCGGCGCGAGCGCAGTGGCGCAAAGGGCGAGGAGCAGCAGCACTTTCATCGGGGCGGGAGGAAACCTGCGGAAAAAGGGGGCTTCCCCAATTGAAAAGGTAGCGCCCCCGCGCCGAAAGGTGGAGCCCCCGCGCCGAAAGGTAGCGCCCCCTTTTCAAAAGTGGACGCCCCCTCGCGGAAAGGTAGCGCCCCCGCGCGGAGTTTGGACGACCCCTCGCGGAGTTTGGACGCACCCGCGAGAAAAGGGGGAGCCCCCGCAGCAAAAGGGGGCTCCCCCGCGACCAAAGTGGACGCCCCCCGAAGCAGAGGGGACGCCCCCGCGCCCAAAGGGGGCCACCCCGCGACCAAAGGGGACGCCCCCGCAAGCAAAGTGGACGCCCCCTTTTCCAAAGTGGACGCCCCCGTGCGGAGTTTGGACGACCCCGCCGGAAGTTTGGACGCAACCATTTGAAAAGGGGGAGCCCCCTTTTCAAACGGGGCCGCCCCCGGAAGAAGTGGGGAAAGCCCTCCAACAGAGAAGAGCACCCCCTTTTCAGCGAAGGACGCCGCCGGGAGGCCGGAAACCCGAAGTCCAAAGCTCGAAAGCCGGCTTCCGCCTCCCACCGCCGTCGCCGACTGGCCGGGGATCCCCCAATCTCGCGCACCTTTGGCGCACCCCCGCACTGCCGTCGCCACAAGCGCACATGGCCAGACAGCCGGAGAGGCAGAGAACCAACATTCGCGTTGCCCCATCCCCGCATTTCCGCAATAAACCACGCCCATGAACTTCCCACCCCGTGATTTTCCGACAGAACCGCCGCCCATAGAGCGCTCACGAATACAACGATTCTGTTTGTGCAAATAGGAGTCTGATGTCGCGTCTCCTTCAACTCATTTGCTATGCGAGCACGCTGGTTTGCGTTCTGCTCATGGGTGGTGTGATGGGTGAACTTAGCTGGCAAAGCGAAGCATACTGGCATTCGGCCCTGGGGAGCTACACTCCGCAGCCTTCGGCAACCAAGTTCTTTCAAGAGCACTGGCAAATCTCGACTTACTTCATGTTATTTCCATGGCTTGCATTCATAGGACTGCCTCTAGTGTTTAAATCGCAATCTCCGAACTATTGGGAGACCCAGAGTTTTTTTCTCCGGCTTTGCACGTTTATCCTTGTTGAGGCAGTCATCTTGTTCGTGATCTCGGTCTCTCTTCTCGCGCCTGCGGCAGGCATTCTGATGGCGATGCCGCCCAGACATGTCTCGCTATTAGATTCCTGTGTTGAGTGCGCTTTTTGGCTCTGCACGGCACTGCTGACCGGGCTCGTCATTGCACGTAACTGGCGGCGGAAAACGTAAAGGGAAGTGGGGTCAGACAGATTCCTTTCATTGAAGATCTGTGGCCTACGCGAGGAACACGAGGATGCGTTCTGCGAGGAGGGTCATGGCGAGGCCGGAGAGGCCGATGAGGGTTTCGGTGATGGTCCATGTGCGGAGGGTTTGGGCGACGGTGAGGCCGAGGCATTCTTTGACCATCCAAAAGCCGCTGTCATTCAGGTGCGAGAGGAAGAGGGAGCCGCAGCCGATGGAGATAACCATCAAGTCTGGATTGGTGCCGGGATGCGCCGCCATGACGGGGGCGATGAAGCCCGATGCGACGGTGATCGCGACGGTGGCCGAGCCAGTGGCGACCCGGATGAATGCGGAGACGAGCCAGCCGTAGAGCAGCATGGGCAACCCGGCGGATGCGGCGAGGGCGGCGAGTTGGTCGGCCACGCCCGCTGTGCGCATGACGAGCGCGAAGCCGCCGCCCGCGCCGACGAGGATGAGCGTCATGCCGATTCCGGCGACGCTGGCTTCGGAAAATTTGAGCAGTTCGCCAGCGGCGCGTCCGCAACGGGAGCCGAAGGCCCACATGGCGAAGAGCACGGAGAGCAGGAGGGCGATGACGGGATTGCCGAGGAAGAGGAAGATTTTCCCCCACGCCGTTTCTTTTCCGTGCAGCAGCTCGACCATCGTGCCGCTGAGCAGGAGCAGCACCGGCAGGAGGATGGTGAAAAGGGTGAGGCCAAAGCCCGGCAGCGTCTGTGCAGGCGAGACGGAAGGTGCGAATTCCGGCGTCGCGACGTGGACGCGTTTCACCGCCATGCGTGCGAAGATTGGCCCGGCAATCGCGGCGACGGGAATGCCGAGCACGAGCGCCCACAGGATGACTTTGCCCATGTTTGCGTGGAGCGCTTCGATGGCGATGACGGGGCCGGGATGCGGCGGCATGAGGCCGTGCATCACGGAAAGGAACGAGAGCATCGGCAGCACGAGACGCAGAAACGGTTGGCCGGTTTCCTTTGCGAGCGTGATGACGATGGGCAGGATGAGCAGCAGGCCGACGGCGAACCACGTCGTCATGCCCACGCACAGCGCGAGCAGGATGATGCAGAGCGAAATGCGCGAAGGGCCGAGCGTGCGGATGAATTGTTTGGCGAGCACGCCAGCGCCGCCGGATTCGGCGAGCAGCTTTCCGAAGATCACGCCGAGCACGATGATGGAGCCGGTTTTCGCGAGTGTGTTGCCGAAGCCCGTCTGGAAGGAATCGAGCACTTCTACCATCGTCATTTTCCCGCCGCTGCACACGACCATCGTGCCCAATGCGAGCGAGCTGATGAGCAGGGCGATGAAGGGATTCAGCTTCAGCCACGTGACGAGGAGCACGAGGATGGCGATGGCGAGGAGGGCGAAGAGCATGGGTTCAGGCCTTGGGCGGAGTGACCGTCGCGCGAGTGGCTCCGGTGCTGATGCCGCCATCCACGAGCAGCGTCTGCCCGGTGACGTAGCGGCTTTCCTCCGACGCAAGAAATACCACGGGCCCTGCGAGGTCTTCTGCTGCGCCGGGGCGTTTGAGCGGGATGCGGTCGCAGAGGTATTCGACCCACTCTTTCTGCTCATAAAGCACGGCGTTCTGCGCGGTCTTGAACCAGCCGGGCGCGAGGCAATTCACCGTGACGCCGTGGCGTCCCCAATCATCTGCGAGGCTCATCGTGAGTTGTTTCACACCGCCACGGCTCGCGCCGTAGGGAGCAAGGCCCGCGTAGCCCGCGACGCACGTGACGGAGCCGATGTTGATGATGCGTCCGTAGCCGCGCGCGATCATCCCCGGCGCGACGGCCTGTGCGGTGAAAAATGTGCCGCGCAGGTTGGTGTCGAGGATGGTGTTCCAGTCCTCCCACGAAACTTCGAGCGCGGGCTTGCGAATGTTGCAGCCCGCGTTGTTCACCAAAATATCAATGCGCCCGAATTCCTTCTCCACCCCGGCGACTGCGGCCTTGATGCTGTCGTGATCGCGCACATCGAGCGCGACGCCGCAGGTCCGCCGCCCGAGCGCTTCGATTTCCTTGCGGAAAGGAGCGAGCTTTTCCGCTTCGCGGCTGGACATGGCGATATCGGCACCCGCCTGCGCCAGCGCACGGGCGAAATGCTGGCCGAGTCCTCGGCTGGTGCCGGTGATGAAAGCGACTTTTCCGGTGAGATTGAACATGGGCGTTAAGCGTGAGGTGCGAGGATGACTTTCATCACACCGGGCGCACCGGCGTAAAGTCTGGCAAACCAATCGGCGCCTTGTTCGAGCGGCGCGACGGCGGAGATGATGCGATCCACTTTGATTTGCCCCGTCGCGAGCAACTCGATGCAGCGCGGAATTTCCCCCGCAGAAGCGCAGGAGCCTTGCAGGCGGAGCTGGCGCGTCACCACGATTTGCAAAGGGAGTTCGGTCTTCGGAGAAAGATTTCCCACGAGCGTGACGGTGCCGCCTTTGCGCACTGCGTGGATGGCGGAAAGCACGGTGTCATTCAGCCCCACGCACTCGAACGCCGCATCGGTGCCCTGTCCTTTCGTGAGTGCTTTCACAAACTCGGTCACGTCCTGCGTCTTTGGATTTGCCGTGTGCGTCGCACCAAGTTCGCGCGCGACGGCGAGCCGCGAATCCTCCGTATCCACCGCGATAATTTGCGCAAAGCCGGCAATCTTCGCCGCCTGCAAAGTGAGAAGACCAATCATGCCCGAGCCGACGATCAGCGCCGTGTCGCCGGGAGCGCAGGGAGTGAGGCGGACGGCGTGAACACCCACGGAAACCGCCTCGATCATCGCAGCTTCGTTGAAGCCGAGATTGTCCGGCAGCGCGTGCACGATGCGCGCAGGCACGGTGACGAATTCCGCAAACGCACCGTGCCGCCGGTAATCCCCGCATGACACGCCAAGCACCTGCCGCTGGTCGCAAAGATTCACATCGCCACGCCGGCAATTCACGCACGAGCCGCAATAGACCGTGGAATCAAAGGTGACGCGCTGCCCCCGGCGAAACGTCTGCACATTCGCACCCGTCGAAGCGACGACGCCCGCCGCCTCGTGCCCCATCACCAGCGGAGGAATGCGCCGCCCCGTCGAGCCGTCGTAGCCATGAATATCCGACCCACAGATGCCGCAGGCCCTCACTTGAATGAGCACATCATCCACCCCGCACACGGGTTCCGGGACATCGGCATACGCCATCTTTTTGTATTCAGTGAGCAGCAGCGCTTTCATCGGGCGAAGAAATAAAGACCCTTTGCAAAAGCACGAGCAAGAAAGGAGAACGGCTTGCCCGAAGATTTGCCAACTGTCGTAAATCACGCTGGCGGGGTAATGTGCTGGTAATCTCCGATGGGCGTCTTTTAACGTGGCGCTGCTACTAAGGTTTTCCATCTCCAATTTTTAACCACGATGCTCGCCCGGATATTCAAAAGCACGGAACACGTTCCGCATGGGTCTTTCGTTAGCGAACGGCACAGTTTCGGAGTATTCAGTCAGATGAAATTGCCCGTCATTGCCATTCTATCGGCGTTTGTTTTTGGGGCAGGATCGGTGACGATATGCAGTTGGTTTGCTCGTGCACAGTTTAGCCCCAAACTCGCACCCGCATTTTCAGGTTCGACGAGTTCTTTAGTGATCGCTGAGCCCAGCCAACGGCATGAGCAAGCCGACACGGCGACACTTGGTGAATCCAATCCTGCCGCCACGAAAGCCAATGTGGAGATCGAGTTGATCGGGTCGAATGAACGCTGGTTCGTTCAGTATCCGGACGGTTCCTCCGCGAACCCGAAGAGCAGTCGTGCGCTTTCCGATGCTGAGGAGTTGGTCTTGCCGGTAAATTCCAATGTCCGGCTGACGTTAAAGAGCCGCGATTTCGTCTATATGCTGTCACTTCCCCAATTAAACAAAACGCAGGTCGCGGTCCCTGAACGATCCTTCCTTATCGAGTTTCGCACGCTTTCAAGCGGAACATTTCTGCTTCGCGGAAGTCATTTTTGCGGGCCTCCACGTCCGATGTTGAGCATCAAAGCCCGCGTTTCTTCGGCTCAATTCTGAACGCATGATCGAAGCAATAATTTCCAACGTCCGAGAAACTCGAAAACTTTAAAATGAAACAGCGTTCCAAAGGCCCTTTGTTCATCCTGATTTTGGCATCCATGGTGTTGGGCGGGATTTTTGCATTCAAATTTCTAAATCTGGCACCATTCGGAGGGAAACAAGCTGCCCGTCAGATGCCGCCCGTGCTGGGAGCGCTGCCGGAATTTTTGCTGACGGATCAAAATGGAAAGGAGATTGGGCTCCGTGATTTGGTCGGCAAGAATTGGGTCGCGAGTTTCTTTTTCACAAATTGCAAGGCGACCTGCCCTGCGCAAACCAAGAGCGGTTTATTTTTGCAGGAAAAACTCAAGGGCGCACAGCATGGCGAGAATGTCCGTTTGGTGTTCATGAGCGTCGATCCCGAACACGACACGCCTGCCGTGCTTCGTGAATATGCGCAGAAAAGCGGAACGACCGAGGGTTTGTGGCATTTTTTAACAGGGCCATTGGATGACGTGCTCGCGTTGAGCCAGCAAGGTTTCAAAATGCAGGCTGCCGGGCCGGGAAAGGCAGCGGACAAGCCCACTCCTCCCGCCCATAGTTCGCAATTTGTTCTCGTGGATGCGTGGGGGCAAATTCGTGGCTATTACGATGGTGAATCAACTCGAGCGATGGAGGACTTGTTGCAAGATTTGGATTTGGTTCGAGACGAGAAAGGCCCTTCGGTCACACCCGCTGCCGAGTCAGTGGCGCGGCACGACCCCGCGCAGGAATTTGGCGAAGACCTCAATGAACCCAATTTCCTGCGAGAGCGTCAGAAGGATCAACTCGCGGATGCCGGCACATGGAGCGTCTTCCACGATTTCAGTTTCACGGATCGCACATACCAGAGCGGCATTACTTTTCGGAACCGGGTCGTTGACGATGCGGCGAAACTTTACAAGGCGACTCACTACGATCATGGCACCGGGGTTTGCGTCGCAGATGTTGATGGCGACGGATTGCCTGACATCTATTTCGTGAATCAGGTCGGCCCCTGTCAGCTTTGGCGCAATCTCGGCGGTGGAAAATTTAAAAACATCACGGACAAGGCCGGCGTCGGACTGCCCGATCCGATCAAAGTCGCCGCGAGCTTTGTGGACATCAACAACGACGGGTTTCCCGATCTCTATGTCACGACGGTTCGCGGTGGAAATCATCTATTTCTCAATGATGGCAAAGGCCATTTCACCGACTGCACAAAGGATTCCGGACTGGATTTGATCGGTCATTTTTCCGCGCCCGTATTCTTCGACTTCGACCGCGACGGTCTTGTGGATCTGTTTCTCTGCGATGTCGGCACATATACCATGGACAAGGTTCGCAACGTGACGACGCCGGTGTTCGGAACTTCGGAGCAAGATCCCAAGACCTATCGCTATTACGATTCCTTTCCGGACGCGTTCGCAGGCCACCTCAGGCCGGAGCGATACGGTCACTGCCTGCTTTTGAAGAACATGGGCAATGCGCGGTTCAAGGATGTGACTGCGGAAGTCGGATTGAACCACATGGGCTGGACAGGCGACGCCACGCCGTTCGATGCCAACGGCGATGGCTGGCCGGATCTCTACGTGCTCAATATGCAGGGGAACGACGAGTATTACGAAAATCAGGGCGGGCGAAAATTCGTCCGGAAAACTCCCGAGTTATTTCCCAAAACTTCGTGGGGATCCATGGGCGCCAAAGTCTTTGATTACAACAACGATGGTAAATTCGATCTGTTCGTGACCGACATGCACTCGGACATGAGCAAGCGTCTTCCATCCAACAGGGCGGACGAGAGACGCAAAAGCCGGATGACATGGTCGAAGGAATTTCTCCACACAGCACCTGACACCAGCATCTTCGGCAACTCGCTCTTCGAAGCTCAGGCCGAAAACAAATTCAATGAGGTATCTGATGCGGCGGGGGTTGAGAATTATTGGCCGTGGGGCCCGAGCGTCGCGGATCTGAACGCCGACGGTTTTCAGGATGTTTTCATCACCACGGGGATGAGTTTTCCATTTCGCTATTCTATCAACAGCCTGCTGCTCAACGAAGGCGGCAGACGATTTGTGGACAGCGAGTTCGTCGTCGGTGTCGAGCCGCGCCGCAGCTGGCAGACGACGATGCCATGGTTCACCGACGACGCACCGAACCCGAACAATCCGCCTGCGACTGGCAAGCCACCAGCAGGGCCGGTTACGGTTTGGAGTTCGCTGAGTTCCCGCTCATCGGTGATTTTCGATCTGGATGACGACGGCGACCTTGACATCGTGACCAACGAATTCAACGCACCGCCAAGGATTCTTATCAGCAACCTCAGCGAGCGGAAAAAAATCCATTATCTCAAAATACGGTTGGCTGGCAGCATGACCTCCGATTCCAAGTCGAACAAATTGTCCGACGAGCCGGCACCGGGAACGCGCTCCAACCGCGACGGCTTGGGAGCCATCGTTCGTGTTAAGTGCGGGGCGCTCACCTATTCGCAAGTGAACGATGGAAAGTCCGGCTATCTTTCGCAGAGCACGCTGCCGCTTTACTTCGGCCTCGGGGATGCGGAGAAAGTGGATCAAATCGAAGTAGTCTGGCCATCGGGAAAAAAGACGCTGACGGGCCCGACCGACGTCAACAAACTCATCACCATCATTGAAAAAACGAACGAACCCTGACGCTGTCGCATTCCGGCGAGCAAAAAATAGAACTTCCGGCATGTATCGGTAAAATGCGATTCCGCCTTCACATCACCATCATCCTGATGCTGCTCGCAGCCGCCGCCGGCGCCGTGCTCGGTGTGATCTGGGCGCGCAGCAGAACATGGGGCACGGCCGCCGATGCTGTATCGCAGCCAGCACGCCCGATTGCCGCCAACGCGAAGCCAGACGAGAACGGTATCTATCACGCATATCCGGGGAACAACATTCAGGACCTCATCGAGCTGGCGGCGAAGGATCCGCGCAACAAAACAGTCCGCGTGCATAGCGGCACCTACCGCCCTTTCCAACAAGGCCAGGCGATGATTTGGTTCAATAGCATCCATGACGGCATCACGCTGGAAGCTAAGGGCGATGTCACACTCACCGCGGCAAATCCGGCAATCGCCGATCCCACCGTCGAGACCTATCCGGCGGTCGTGAATCATGTGATCTATTTTGGCGACGGCATCTCGCGCTCGACGGTGCTGCGCGGTTTCAAAATCACCGGCGCAAACAACTTTGCGACCCGTGATTTGTTGCCGGGGCCGATCCAGCCCTATTGCGAATACCCGGATCTTCGGGAAAAGGACAACGTTTTTTACAAGGACGGCGGCGGGATCAAAATCTGGGGACGCTCCTATCCGCTCATTGACCGCGTGGAAATCTACGACAACTACACCAGCCCCTGCGGCGCCGCGCTTTCCGTGCAAAATCGTGGATTCACGGACAACGCCCCGCTCGTCAGAAATTCCATCTTTCGCAACAACCGTTCCCAAATCACCGGCTCTGCGATTGACCTTTTCGGCACCGGCAATGCCCTCGAACTCGAAAACTGTCTCTTCGTCGGCAACATCTCCAATCGCGGCATCAACTTCTTCGTTTTTCCAAGACCCGGCGTCTCGGAGCAGAACGGATCGGGCGCGCTCACAGTCTTCCCAAAGAGCCGCGTGCGCGTCGAGCGATGCACATTCACCGGCAACTACAACGGCGTGGACGACCTCTCCAATGGAAACATCTATCGCGACAGCATCTTCTGGAAAAACGACGCGAAAGGCGGAACAGCTCCGCTAGGACGCTACGAAATGGATGCCGAAGAAGCTACCGTCTCCAACTGCTACTTCGGCGGCGCGACAACAACATCGGACCTCCGCGGCACGATGGATCGCACCAAAAATACATTTGATGCACACGATCCGCAGTTCGACGCGCAATACGTTCCGCACGCCAAGGAATACGAGAAAGTCGGCTACCGCCCCGTCGCGCCTAAGTAGCTGCCAATGACGTAGGCTTTCATCGAGTTCCGAAATGTTAGCCTTTCGCGAACAGACTCATCACTGGTTTTCCGAGGCCGTCCTTGGTCACGTAGAATGGGCGTTCCTCGACGGTGTAGGCGAGCTTGGGCGAGATGCCCATCGCGCGGTAGAGCGTGGCGTGGAGGTCGGTGATGCTCACCGGGTCGCGCACCGTTTTGCACGGGCGCTCATCTGCTGTCTCACCGAAGACGTGCCCACGTTTGATCCCGCCGCCGAAGAGCAGCACGCTGCCGGCTTCCGTGAAGTGTCTGTGCATCCCGTAGTGAATGGGCTGCTGGATGCGGTCGGGCACACGGGCCTGATCGCGCTGTCTCGCGCCGTCGCGGCCCTCGACCATCATGTCGCGCGAAAATTCGCTCGCGAGGACGACGAGCGTGCGGTCGAGCAAGCCGCGCTCTTCGAGGTCGAGGACGAGTTGAGCGATGGGCGCATCAATCATCTTCTTCATGCTCACGAGCCGCGCGTGTCCGTTCTCGTGCGTGTCCCAATTTAGAAACGGAATGTATTCCGTCGTCACCTCGATGAACCGCGCGCCCACTTCCGTCAGTCGCCGCGCGAGCAGGCAGCCGAGGCCGAAGCGCCCGATGGTGTTTGATTCATAGCCGCCCTCGGTGTCGTTCTTTTTTACTGCATCAAGTTTCGTCGGGTCGAAGCCGGCAGGCACGTATTTCGAGATCGATTCCTTGGGTTCGAGCGAAAGGTCGAATGCCTTCGCGGCGGGCGAGCTGAGCAGACGGTGCGCGTTGTCCATCGCGCGAAGAAATGAATCGCGCTGGTCCGCGCTGCCATGCTGGCCGATGGGGCTGGCGTCGAGCAGACGGCGGTAAAACTTGTCGCGATTTTCAAAGCGACCCGGAGTCATCCCCGCAGGCGGCTGAACGGCGCGGACGGCATCGTGAGGGAAGGGGATGTTGAACGGCCCATGCTCGCTGCCGAGGAATCCCGCCGTCGTGAACGCTTTCAATTCCTCCGATTCACCGAGATCAAAGCGCTGCCCGATGTTGATGAACGCGGGCACCGCCGGATTGCGAGGGCCGAGCGCCTTCGCCATGAACGCGCCGATGTGCGGCGCTGCGACGGACTGCGGCGGCACGTAGCCGGTGTGCCAGTTGAATTGATGCCGCGAGTGCAGGATGAAACCGAGGTCTTCCGCCATTGCTGAGTGGATGACCGTGCCGCGATCCATCACCGCAGCGACTTTCTCCAGCCCCTCGGAAAAACGCAGTCCGTCCACCGCAGTCGGGATGCTCGGGAAAGTCGAGAGCACGCTGTTCGGGTCCATGCCGCTTTCAAAAGGTGCATAGCGTTTCGGATCAAACGTCTCCGTGTGCGCCATGCCGCCGCCCATCCAGAGCACGATGATCGTATCCGCAGTGGGTGCGATTTTTTCCATCTCGCCAGCGGCGAAAAGTCGCGGCGCACGCGCGGCGAGAGCGCCGAGTGTGGCGGCGGATGCGGTTTTCAGAAAGTCGCGGCGTGTCGTCATGTTCAGCGGATGAGTTGAAATTCGGGAAGATTCACGAGCGACCAGAGGAAGTCTGCGAGCACTTCGGGCGAGGGCTGTGGACCGAGGAGTTCGAGCGCGATTTTACGCTCGGTCGCGCTCGGCGGTCGGCAGAGAGACGAGAGGTAAGTGCGTTCCAGCCACGCGCCGGGATCGCGTGCGGCGTCGGCTTCGGTTTTGCTGGCGATGCTATCGAGCGTGCTGTTGAGAGTCGCGCCGTTGGTGAGTTCCAGCGCCTGCAACGTGGTGGCGACGCTGGCACGGGCGGGGATGACGATTTCGCGGTTCGGCCTGTCGAGCGCGACTTGAAGTGGATTGGCGGCGCGGAGTGCGGCTCGGATTTTTCCGGCGTGCGCGGCGGTGCTCACGGCGGGGCTGAGCGAGCCGCCGAGTTCGACGGGAATGTTTGCGTAATCCTTGCGCGTGATCGGATCGAGGCCGGGGCCTTCGTCCACTGGCGTGACTCCGGGCGGGAGCGGTTGCGCCATCGCCCAGTCCGCCTCGGAAACCGCCGTGCTGCCCCACACGCCTTCGGGATTGCGCCGCACGCTCCACGTTTCATCGCTGACGATCTGGAGCGCGTCCGCTTTTTCGGGAAGCACGCAGCGGAGATAAAATGCGAAGCCGCTTGTCCGGTTGAGGTGAGTTCTTGCGCCGGGATATTTGTCCTGCTCGCCGGAACTCACGTATTTGCCCGTGTGACTGGAAACGTTGACGGCGATCAAGTTTTCCCCGGCGACGAGCAGTGGACGGAGATCATACACGGCGACGAGGTCGCTGCGGAAATCGTCGTGCAAAAAAGACTTCGCCTCCTGCCCGTTGACGCGAACTGAAAATCCCTGACTCGCGAGGGCTGTGGCGAAGGCCGTAGCCGGAACTTTCTCCAGCGTGATCCGTTTGCGGAAAATCACACGATGCCGGTCGCTCTCGGGCAGGACGTGATTTGTCCCAAGTTCGACCGGCGGACGCGGCACTGTGGCTGCCGTTAGTTTTTGCTGCGCCGCCGTGAGCGCCGCGACGGCTGGTTCCAATGCCGCACGAGCCTGCTCGATTGCCGCGCCACCTTCGGTAATCGCCGCCGCCATTTTTGTCTGCGCATCGGCGAGTGTTTTTGTCGCCGCGTCGAGATGCGTTCGTGCCTCCTTGAGTGCTGCGCGTTGCGGGCCGAGTTCCACTGGTTCGTTTGTCCAGACCCACTTCGGCATCTGCAAGCCGCCGACGATTCCTGATGCTGCGAAATCAAACTCCAGCGACGACGGCAGTCGCGCCCACTCGCCGCCCAGCGTGCTGAGTGCATCGCTGAACTGCTCCGCCGTGAGCCGCCGTGTGAGCGGGCCGCGAAAGACGAACTCTTCCTTTTCCCTCGGCCCCTCGACTGTCGGCAGTTGATACGTTCGCGATGTGCAAATCGTCTGGATGGTGTGCTTCAAATCGTAGTGATGTGCGACGAGATCCTCCGCGAGCCAGTCGAGCAGGTCGCGGCTCCATGCGGGCTTGTCCATGTCGTCGAGCGGCTCCACGAGGCCGCGCCCCATCAAGCGCGCCCACAGACGATTCACGATGGTGCGCGCGAGCCGTCCGTCCTTCGGGCTGGTGATGATTTCCGCGAGCCTTTTCAGTCGATCTGGCTTTGTAGCCTTGCCGTCGAGTGCTCCGATTTCTGGATAGAGAAAACGCGCCGCCGCCTTCTTCCCCGTCGGCTTGTCGCAATGGATGATTTCCATCGTTTCATCGGCATAAATCGCAGCGAGTCCGTAGGCATCGGCGAGCGACCAGTCGTTGATGAAACTGTCATGGCAGCTTGCGCATTTCAAATTCACTCCGAGGAAAACCTGCGAGACGTTTTGAGCTGCCTGCATCGGCGGCAGCATCGAGGCGTTCACATTTCCGCGCCAGATGATGCCGTGAGTGAAGCCCTCGCTCTCCTGCGTCGGATTCACCAGCTCCGCCACGAAACGGTCATACGGTTTGTTTTCCACCAGCGCCCGGTG
>CAIYUV010000125.1 GCA_903929475.1 uncultured Spartobacteria bacterium | reverse complement strand
TTCGGATTTCGTGCTCATGAAGCACGACTTCGTCGTGCCCCCAAAACTCAAATTTGAATCGCTGCAACGAGGGGCATACGTGGGTCACGTAGTCGTCCTTGCGCAGGATGCAGAATAACAGCACGAAGACTGGGTATTGAGATGACACCTTGCTGTTCCAACTCCTCGACGATGGCGCGCTTCTTGTCGGCATGATTCCAAGAGGCGAGGAAGGCATCGAGCGAGGCGTAGGCGGTGCGGATGTTCTTGCGGGTGTAGTCGCGCAGGCTCTCGGTGATGATCTTGCCGTCGTCGCCCATGTATTGGACGCGCTCCTTGATGACCGTGACTTCCACGCCGTTGACGGTGACTTTCCGACGGCGCTCGGGCGGGTCTTCATTGAGGATGGAAACGTCGGGCTTTTCGGGTTCGGGGAAGTCAATCTCGTCGCCTGTGAGGTCGTCGGTGACAGGCATGTCGTCCGCTTCGTGGTCGGTGTCGGAAATGTCGTCGTCCTCGGTGGCTTCCTTCACGCGGACCGGATCGCCGTCGAAATCCTTGTCCGCAAAAAGCGCGGTGACGTTCCGGAAATCCATGATCGTGAAGTAGTGCTTCCCGAAGTCTTCATTGATGCGGGTGCCGCGTCCGATGATCTGCTTGAACTCGGTCATGGAGCCGATGTTCGAGTCGAGGACGATGAGCTTACAGGTCTGCGCGTCCACGCCGGTGGTCATGAGTTTCGACGTGGTGGCGATGACGGGGTAAAGTTCGGTAGGGCTGATGAAGGCGTCGAGGTGGCGCTTGCCCTCGTCGTTATCACCGGTGATCTGCATCACGTATCTGTGTTGGTGGCGACGAGGTCGGCGTTCGCGTTTGCAAGTTCCCTCCGCATCCCCTCGGCGTGCTCGATGTCCACGCAGAAGACGATGGTCTTGGAAAAGCGGTCGCTGCCTTTGAGGAACTCGGTGATCTTCCGTGCGACGATCTGGCGGCGCTCCTCGACGATGATGTGCCGATCGAAGTCGGTGCGGTTGTAGAGGCGGTCTTCAACGACTTTGCCTTCCTTGTCCTTGAATCCCTTCGGCGGACGCCAGCCTTCTGCGTCAATGTCGAGCGTGACTTTGATGACTTTGTAGGGTGCGAGGAAACCGTCATCTATACCCTGCTTGAGTGAGTAGGTGTAGAGCGGGTCGCCGAAATACTCTGAGCTGGAGATTTCCTTGGTTTCCTTTGGCGTGGCGGTGAGGCCGATGTGGGTCGCGCCTTTGAAGTATTCCAGAATCTCCCGCCACTTGCTGTCTTCGCGGGCGCTGCCGCGATGGCACTCATCCACGATGATGAGATCGAAGAATTCGGGGCTGAACAGTTTGTAGGCGTCGGCGTCGTTGTTGTCCGAGAGGCCTTGGTATAGGGCGAGGTAGATGTTGTAAGCGGTGTCGATCTGCTTGTGCTTGATGACCGTCATCGCCTCCTTGAAATGCCGGAAGTCGCCGCGAACGGTCTGGTCGATCAACGCGGTGCGGTCGGCGAGAAAGAGGATGCGCTTCTTCATGCCGCTCTTCCACAGGCGGTAGATGATCTGGAAAGCGGTGTAAGTCTTGCCGGTGCCCGTCGCCATGACGAGGAGGTGGCGGTTGTTGCCTTCGTTGCGGGCGATGGCTTCGACCGTGCGGTTGATGGCGATTTGCTGGTAGTAGCGTGGCGAGCGGTTCGAGCCGTCGGAGAAATAATCCTGCGCGACGACGGACTCGACCTCATCGGTGATGCCTTTGAATGCTTTGTATTTCTGCCAGAGCTGCTCGGGAGACGGGAAAGCATTGAGCGGGATTTCCGTTTCGATGGGCCCTGACTTCACCGTCTTGTCGTGAAAGAGGAAGCCATCGCCGTTGCTGCTGAAGACGAAAGGAACGTCGAGCGGCTTGGCATAGCCAAGGGCCTGCTGCATTCCTGCGCCGACGGTGTGGTTGTTGTCCTTGGCCTCGATGATCGCGAGGGGAATGTTGGGCTTGTAGTAGAGGATGTGGTCCACCCGCTTCTTCGCGCCGCGAGCGTGAATTTTTCCCCGCACATAGATGCGGCCATCGGTGAAGCCGACTTCTTCGCGAATCTGGGTGTCGAGATCCCATCCCGCCGCCATGAGGCTGGGTGTGATAAACTTGGTGCAGATGTCGCGTTCGCTGAGTGATTTTTTGTTCATCGTGCGAGGGCGGAATGATTTTCAAATATTAGGCAGTCGCGGAAGGCAAGTTTGGCGGCGGCGCTTTTGTTTTTCGCGAGGAACCTGAGGCAAGGGAATGCCGAATTGGAGAAGCAGGAAAGTTTCATCGAGCGAGCAGGAACGAGCAGAGCGGACGTTGAACGCGAGCGAGAAACCACGAAAGCGCGGGGAGGGCAAGAAGCGAAGCGCGTTCGCGCTGTGACTGGTGACTGGTCAGTGCTTGTCTGCGCTGGGCGGGTCTTCGCGGAGCACCAGTGTGCTTTCCTCCGCCGTCTGTATTTCGCGGGCCGCTGCGCGCATCCGCTCCACGATGCGCACTTTCTCCGGGTAGGGCAGCGCCATGAGTCGCTTGCGGCGCTCGTTCTTTGCTTCCAGCGTTCGTTGCATCAGCGGGCTCATGACGGGAAGTTTTGTTCAAATCGTTTCCACGCGGGGCCGAGGTTGTGGCGCCCGAGTATGTCGCGCAGTTTCGCTTCGTCCGCAGTCTGCGATTCCACAAATGTAAGGAGACGGGCGAAGTCCTTGCCGCGCCCGGTTTGCAGTGCGATGGCCATGAGGTGCTCCGCCGTCATCACCCGCGCCGGGACGCCCTCGAAATCAATCCCGCGCGCCTGCCCGACTGCTTCGCGCAGCAGGGCGGATTCGGCAGGAAGGAATTGCACCGGCCAGCCATGCACTATCACCGCGTCGCCATCCGCAGTGTGGCCCCGTGCTTTCAGAAAGTCGTAGATTGGCGAGAGTGTGAGAATGAGCGGTGCGCCCTCGAAGATCACAAAGATGTCGAGATCGTAGGTGGAGACCGGCTCCAGATAGAATGTGGCGCCCATCGCGCCGCCGATGGCCCATTGGCCGATGAGGCCGGCAGTCCGCAGAGCGTTGATTTCAGAAAGGGTGTCCCTCATGGCAGCAATGGCATCCTGTCACTTTGTCCACGGCAGAAAAGCCACGAAAGCTTGGCAAACACAAGGCAGGATACGCCGCAAAGGAACGCAAGGAGCACAGGGGACGGCGAAGGCAGAGGGCAAATGGCGAAGCGTGCTTCGCTATTTCGGCAGATTGCGGATTGACTCAGGCTTGCGCCTTCGCCCTTCGGGCAGCCTTGCAGTTTGTGCCGCCCGCCTCCGCCCACGGCACCATCTCCGCTAGCGCTCCGGTTCGCTCCGCTCGGCTGCGGATTGGGGCTGGTGACTGGCGGGATGGCTGCTGGCACGCGTTCATCCGATGCGGTCGCTTTGAAACTGCTCGCACCTCCTTTCATCTTGCGCAAAGCATCCTCGCAGTTGTTCTATTTCCAGCCTGCTTATCAGCATTCTCCGAACACCGCAGTCGCGCTCATTCAAAACCCAACCCAAGACATGAAAAATCACCTCAGCTTCCGTTCACATTTCGGCAAGACGGCGCGGCTTTTTAAAATCCGCCGCTCCATCGTCGCTGGTGTCGCCTTCTCCGCAGCAGCCGCCATTTTTCTCCATGCGGAGGATGCGCCGAAGATCGAGGTGACGCTCGATCCCGCCAGCGCCATCGTGCTCAAAAAGGGTATCAACGGGTTTCCCGAAAACACGAAGGTGATTTCGACAACGTGCAACGGCATCTACACACTCGCGCCGGTTGTGGACGGCATCAAAAAGCGCAAGGAACTCGACTGGCTGGAAGCTTCTTGGGCGTCCATCGAGGACGACGACACGCACGCCATCGAGGTTCAGCTCGGAAAGCCGCTGAGCGGCGGGCGCTTTCAGATCACCTGGGCGTATGACCACGACGACTACAAGTTTTCCCGCTCCTATGTCATTCAGGTCAAAGACAAGGCCGACGGCGTTTGGAAAAACGTCATCTGGGTGAAGGACAACCAGTCCATTGTCTCCAGCTACGCACTGCCGAAGGAGCCGTTCAATTTCATCCGCATCGCCCAGCCCAAAGGCGGCGGCCCCGACGACCGTGCAAACATCCTGTGGGTCGGCCAGATCGAAATCACCGACTAGGAGGCGAGAGGGTAAGCGGCAGGTTCCGCAGGGTCTTCGTATGATTGCTGCAAGAAATTGCAGATGGCGGAAATGATTGAACATCCAGTCTGCTCGCTTAGTCTCTGTCCGTTCTCCGTTTTCAAAACAATGACCGCCTTTGTCCGCTCCATCAGTCCGACGTTTGCGCAATCGGTTACCGACCGGTTGCTCACTCAGCGACCGATTCTCGGGGAGTTGTATTTTACGTCGCTTGCCGATGGTCGAATGGCGCGGGAGACGTTCGTCCGCTCGCAGCGGCAGTTCTATTTTGCAGTCCGTTTTTTCTCCCGCCCGATGGCTGCGCTGATGTCGCGGATGCCGGACTCCTCGTCGCGCCGGACGCTGATGCGCAATCTCGCGGAGGAACATGGACTTGACGATGCGGAAGACGGGGGACTCGACCCTGCGATGGCGCATGACCGGACGTTCCTTGCATTTCTCGCGACGCTCGGTGTTTCGCAGGATGAAATGTGCAGCGAAACTGAAGGATCGGAAGTTCGCGCGTTCAATCTCGCGCTGCTCGGTGCGTGTTTCGGGGAGTCGCCGTCGTTTGCATACGCGTGCCTCGGCGCGATCGAATACGCGTTTGCAGACATCTCGGCACTCTTGGGAAAAGCGGTCGTGGATCGTGGATGGATCGCAGCGTCTGAACTCGTTCACTACAAACTCCATGCGGAAATAGACAAGCGGCACGCTGCGGAATTTTTCAAGGAGGTCGGGCCGGATGCGGCAGCCGATGCGGAGGCGGGCGTGGCATTTGGTCTCCACATTTTTGCGCGGCTTTACTCCGAACTTCTTCGCGTTCGATGAGCGCCGACACCGACCCATGCTTGACGCCCGAACTTTCGCGGAAGCTGCATCGCGTGGAATACTGGCGGAATGCAACGCGTATCGGACAGTTTATTTTCCTCTACGCAGCCGGTGCGGCTCTGGCGGTGGTTCTCGCAGAGAAAGCGGGTTGGTGGGCGGCGGTTCCGTTTTACATTCTCGCCGGGGCGTCGCTTCACGGAATCAGCCTTTTCACGCATGAGGCTGTTCACGGGACGCTTGCGCGAAACCCCGCGTGGAATCGCGTTGCAGGTGCGTTGTGTGCGATTCCAGTTTTGCAAAACTGCACCGCGTATCGCGTGCTGCATCTCCGGCATCACAAGCACCTCGGCGAGGACGGCGACCCGGATCATTACGCAAACTACACACGCTGGACATGGATGGTCTTTTGCATGAACTGGCTGCGACTCATCGCGGGGTATCCCATCTATATCGTCGCGATTCCGTTCCTCGGTTTCCGACACGGAACGATGCGTGACCGCGTCTGCATCGTCGCGGAACTTGCGGCGACTGCGCTCGCGATTTTCGGCGTGTTCAAAACAGGCATCTCCGCTGCGTGGCTCGTCCACGGCTGGCTCATCCCGATGGTGTTTATCAATACGATGGTGAACATCCGCGGCATGAGCCAGCACACGCTGCTCCAGCACGCCGACGACGAAGTGCTCGGCACACGGACGATTCTTACTTCGTCGCTCGTGCGGTTTTTCATGTGCAACGAAAACTACCATCTCGAACACCATCTGCATCCCGGAGTCCCGTGGCATCATCTGCCTGAAGTCCACGCTGCGCTCGCGCCGGAATTGCGTGAACGCGGTGCGCCATACATCCCGACTTATCTCTCGTTTGTTCGGGAATTTTTCGCAGGGAGTATCGCGCGTGCACCGTGGAGAAAGCGCCGGGCTGCGCCATGAGTCACTGGCTCCGTGAAGCCGTAACTCTGCCGCTGGCGTTTGCGCAGGTGCGGGAAGACCCCCGGTTGGATGTTGAGTGCGTCTCTGATAATGCGAATGTCGCGATGATCGCATCCGGCGGAGACACCGCGGTCGCGCTTTCACGACTGAGGCTCGGAAGCCTTGTCGTTGTCGATATGAACCCCTCACAACTCGCGCTCACCCGGCTCAAGCTCCGACTCGCCTGCAAATTCCCACGAAAGGAAGCGATGAGGATATTGGGCCATGCACCAATGTCCGCTGTTGAACGAAGCGCGCAAATCCGAGGTGAATTGTCCGCGCTCGGGCCGATGGAAATTGTCGCGTCACTCGGGCCGGATTTCGCGGGACGCTACGAATACCTTTTCGCCGAACTGCGCAGGGAACTCACGGAGCGTCGTGTCGATGTTCGACGCTGGCTGGGGAGCACCGTTCCCATCGCAATCCCTCGCACAACGGAGTTTGATGCCGCGTTTGAAAAAGTGATGTCTCTCGAAAACCTCGTCGCACTCTTCGGCAACGAGGCAACACGGAATCCTGCGCGACCTTTTGCAGCGCATTTCGCTGACCGTGTGCGCGTCGCGTTCCACCGCTCTGCGCCGTGCAAAAATCCATTTCTCTGGCAGATTTTCGCGGGCGAGTTTCCTCCGCTTCATCCGTGGGACTGGCTCGCACCCGAGCTATGGTCCGCGCCTGTGACCGAGCCTGAATTTGTCCATGGTCGGATGGAGGAAACGCTCCGCGCCATCCCGTCGGAGAGTCTCGATTTCGTGCATCTTTCCAACATCCTCGACTGGCTTTCGCCCGAGGACGGCGCGGGCGTTCTCGATGCTGCCCGTCGCGCACTGCGCCCCGGCGGGCGTGTGCTGATTCGCCAACTCAACTCCAGCCTCGATATTCGCAGCCTACCGTGCGGCATCCACTGGAATGACTCGCTAAGTCGCACTATGGAACAGCGCGACCGCAGCTTTTTCTATCCGCAGATTCACCTCGGAGAAGTGCGATGAACCTCCGCATTTTCCACACACCTCCACGTGCGGAAATTGGCGCTGCTCTTGAGGAATTCGAAGCACAGTTCCGTTACCCGCTCGGCGGCGAGCAGTCCTTTTCCATTTCGCATGGGCGCGACTACATCACGTTTTTCGCCGCAATAGGCGCGCCAACACTCGTTGTCGCAGAGCATCGCGGACGCATCCTAGGCACGCTCTCCGCTGCATTGCGCGCGCTCCGTTTTCCAGACGGAGAGAAGCGGACGGTCGCTTATCTCGGCGACCTGAAAATTGCACCGTCCGCACGCGGCGGAGTCGTGCTCGCCCGGATGATGGAGACGCTGCACGGCGAACTCGCCGTTCCCGCAAACGGCATGGCGTATGGCGTCGTGATGGATGGCACCGGGCGAGTCCCACCGAGCTACACGGGTCGTATCGGCGTGCCGGCATTCTCGAAAACAGGACGGCTGTGCATTTTGAAAGCAACGACTTCCGGCTTCGCGAATCGCGCAAGCACAATGAGTGAAATCACAGCAGACGAGTGGCTGAGAATGTCCGACCGAATCGTGTTAGACGGCTTCCTCCCGATTGGCGGAAATCCCCTGCTTCGTTCCGAAATGACGCCGCAATTCCTCGCCAACGAATCAGGAAGCACGGTCGGACGGATCGAAGACACACAGCGTGCGAAACGACTCTTCATTTCTCCTGACCACGAAATCCGCGCTGCACATCTCACGGGATTTACATTCACGTCAGCGGCGGAAGGCGCGGAGCTGTTCAAGCACGCTGCTGCGTTGTGTGCACAACGCGGCATTCCGACTCTCTTCGCAGCGGTCCCGCAGTCGGCTGCGCATATGTTCCGAGCTGTGCTCGAAAATGAGATTGTTCAGTTTGTCCCTGCGACGGTTTTTGGCTGCGGGTTTAATGAGGACGAAGCAGATTGGTGGGTGGACACCGCCGAAATCTAGTAATTTGCCCTTCGTGGATTGATGAGGAGAAAGTAAGCAGTTGGCAGTCGCGAAGGTCATCGGTGGCGGTGCTGAGGAAAATGACGGGAGTGTTCGTGGTAGGGCGTGGTTTCTGGCGAAGCACTCTTTCATCTCGATCTCGTTCTCCATCGTATCGCCGAAGGAGCCGTTCAGCTTCATCCGCATCGCCCAGCCCAAAGGCGGAGGCCCCGATGACCGCGCAAACATCCTGTGGGCCGGCCAGATCGAAATCACTGACTAGGTGGCGATAGAGTGACATGTGGTGTGAAAGACCGTGAATGAGCAATTCATTGTGCTCGAATCGCAAAGCGGCAAAGCAGCGAAGAAAACCAATCCGCAACCCGAAAATCAGTTATACGATTTCTACAGTCACCTTGCTGGAAAAGATTGGCGCGTAGCGCCAGCGACTACGGTAGCCGTGTGCAAGGAGCGAAGCGACGCAGCCCACGGATCGCGGCCGGAGTCCATGCACCGCGTATGCGGTGCGAC
>CAIYUV010000124.1 GCA_903929475.1 uncultured Spartobacteria bacterium | reverse complement strand
GGTTAATTGGCGGGCATGAGTTGCACGCTGATCGGTCTTGCGGTTGAGACATTGCCACTGCACCGGCTGCCGCTGGTGCAGGCACGCGTGCCGGGTGGCTTTCCCTCCCCAGCAGAAGACTATTTGGAAGGGACGCTGAAGCTGGATGAATTGCTCGTGAAGCATCCGGCGGCGACGTTTCTCATGCGTGTGGAAGGCGACTCGATGATCGGAGCGGGTATTCACAACGGAGACCTGATCGTGGTGGATCGAGCCATAGAGCCGGTAACGGGGAAGATTGTGGTGGCAGTGTTGGACGGTGCTTTTTTTGTGAAACGGATCGTCGTGCGCGGTGATCGGTGTTTCCTTTGTTCGGAAAATCCGAGGTTCAAGGATGTCGAGGTGGGCGAATGGGCCAGCCTCGATGTGTGGGGCGTGGTGACGAACGTCATCCATGCGCTGAAATAGGAGGTGGGATGTGGCCATCTTTGCCCTCGCGGACTGCAATAACTTCTACGCGTCGTGCGAGCGCGTTTTTCAGCCGCGCCTGAACGGCAAGCCGGTAGTCGTGCTCTCGAACAATGACGGGTGCGTGATTGCGCGGAGCGAGGAGGCGAAGGCACTGGGCATCGGCATGGGCGAAGCGGAGTTCAAGGTGCGTGCAATGATGAAGACACACGGGGTGCAGGTGTTCAGCTCGAACTACGCGCTCTATGGCGACATGAGCGGGCGCGTGATGCGGATTCTCGCGGAAGCCGCTCCGCACTCCGAGGTCTATTCGATTGATGAATGCTTTTTGGATTTCGCTGGCATGGCCGACCCGGTGGGGCACGCACGTATAGTGCGCGAGCAGGTGAAGCGGTGGACGGGGATTCCGATCAGCATTGGCATGGGTGCATCGAAGGTGCTTGCCAAGGCGGCGAACAAGCTGGCGAAGAAAGCGACTGGCGGCGTGCTGTGGATCACACCCGAGAATGCTGACGAGTGGTTGGAGCTTTTACCCGTAGAGAAGGTTTGGGGTATCGGACGTGCGCACACGGCACGCTTGGCGGCTAAGGGCATCACAACAGCGCGCGGTCTGCGCGACGTGGAGCCGCGATGGGCGAGGCAGGAAATGGGAGTGGTCGGCGAACGGCTCGTGCTGGAATTACGTGGGCTTTCTTGCATGGAAATCGAGGAAGTTGCACCGCCAAAAAAGAACGTAGTTTGTGCGAAGAGCTTTGGTCGGCTGCTGAGGGAACGCCGGGAAGTCGAAGAGGCGCTTGCTTCGTATGTGGACATAGCCGCTGCGAAGGTGCGCGCCCAAGGCTCGGCGGTCGGGACGATGCAGGTGTTTTTGCAGACGAATGTTTTTCGCGAGGACTTGCCACAGTATTGCCCGCATCGCGTGACCGTGCTCGGCGAGGCGACGTCTTACACGCCTGCGCTGATTGAGCACGCTCTCCGGCTGCTACGGGCGATGTGGCGCGAGGGTTTTGCTTTCAAAAAAGTCGGTGTGATGCTGCTCGACTTGCACGAGACAACGCAGCTCTCGCTTTTCGAGCCACGTGGCAATGATGCGGCGCGCTCGCGGCTGCAAGCAGCGGCGGATCAACTCGGGGACTTGGTGCGATGGGGCTCGATGGGATTCGATACGAGCTGGCGTCTCCGTGCAGAACGCCGGACGCCGCGCTACACTACACGGCTGGATGAGTTAGCGACGGCGCGGGCAGCTTGAGACGGGTAATGATTCATGATCAGTAGACTTCGAGGTGTAATTTGGCCGATCAAACGTGCCGTCTCATAAACTGACGTTTTTGAGATGAAGTAAAAATTACTACCAGCGCAAATGATCTCTACAGTTCCAAAAATCCAGTCGCCCCCCTCGCTCGTCTGACAAAAACAGCCGCCCAGAAAACTTTCAGACGATCACCTCTTTATTCAGCGTTTCCCTAGGGATTCGCGAACTTCCCCTACGACACCACTTTCCCACCAGAATTAACTTGCTGCCCCTCCTTGAAATGATAAAAATCACTCAATGGTCGGACACCACAGAGCCACTCTCTTTCATGTTGAATATGCAGGACAAATACGGCGTGTTGTTCAATAACACTGATAGGCGAAAAAAAACAAAAACCAGAAACAAAATACCATGTGGCACTACCAAGCCGACAATCAACCCACCGGCCCGATTGACTTCAGTGAAGTCGAGGCATTAATCCAAAAAGGCAAGATTACCCGCAGCACCAAAGTGTGGCGCGAAGGCATGGCCGACTGGCAACCCGCTATCGAGACGGAGTTGCAGAGCGCATTTCCGCAGAATGTGCCACCTCCAGTTGCCCCGCCACCTATTTCACCATCTCCGCTTACTTATCAAGCGCCCTCCGCCCAGATTTCACCCGCCGACGATGTCAAGCGTCTGAATAATTGGTTTTTGACCTTCTGGATATGCATGGCGGCCGGAATACCTCTATCGATTGTGATTGTTGGAATCGGTGGCGTTATTGCAGGCATTGTGTTCTACTGCTTCATAATACACAAATTGTGGTCGCTCATCCCAGTGAATGTCGCAAAAACGACGCCGGGAAAGGCCGTCGGATTTTTCTTTATCCCATTCTTCAACTTCTATTGGTCATTTGTCGCGTTTCATGGTCTTGCTCAGGCTCTTAATGCAGAAACAAAAAAGCATTCAATTCCGAATAAAGAGGTCAATGAGGGAATGAGCCTTACTTACTGTATTCTCATGTGCTGCTCAATAATCCCACTCCTGGGAATACTTACATCAATTGTTGGACTCGTGATTTGGATAATCACCCTTAAGCAGATGAAAAATGCTGGTATCGCACTCATACAAAAGCAGACCGCCTAACAGGTCGTGGATGGGCAACCCCCACTAGCCCCTTTGTCGGCGAAGTCTTGCGTAGTTTATCCTTCTTTTTCCGTTTCCACGGTGGCTCCCGCTAGTGGGGTTGCCATCACTCAAACGTTCGATTCAAGATTTTCGGCGGCGACGTTTTTGGAGTTTTGCATACCATGGTTGGTTCGGTGTCGAGCGTTCGGCGTGTGTGCGTTTCAGCGCGGCGAGGTTGACTTTCGGCATGGGCGGAGCGGCATTGATGATTATGATGTGACCCGGCAGCGGTTCGTGCTTGTAGATCACTTCCACTCCCTGCTGTTGGGCGGCAAGTATCGCCTCGCGCATTTCGTGGCGAAGCATGCCAGTCCCGTGAATGATGATTGTTCCGTGGTAAGACATAAAGAAATCGAACAAGTCGGTGGACTCACATTGGTTCCGCTCACCACTCCATTCACCATCAGCGTCCGTCCGGCACCTACATTCCACGATTGATTCGCCGACATCGCGAGCAACGCATCGAGCACGAGATTCTGCGACGCCGCAGTCATATCAATTCCCGACGCGCCCAGCGTCAACTTGCTCGCACCGCCAATCGTGACCAGTCCTGCGGGGGTCGTGATTTGCAAACCCAGAATCGTCCGATCCACTCCAAGCGTCGTGTTCAAATTCGCCGTGGAATTCGCATCAAACACCGCCACGTCCGCAGTGCCCGGCACTGCATTTCCTACCCAGTCCGCGGCAGTGCTCCACAACGCGTCCATCGCACCCGACCACGAAATATTCGCCCCTGAGGCCGAGACGGCAAACAGCGCTGTAAATGGCACGGCACAAATTCGGAAAGCACGATGGCGGTGTGCTGAGCGGTATTTATTCAAAGTAAAAAAGAGTCTAATGTAGCTGAGAGAGGAAAATTGCGGAGGATGGAAAGCAGGAGTGGGTAGATAGTAGAGCGGCGATTGTTAAAACGTCACATACATTATTTGAGGCAGAGAAGGGAGCTTTTTTTGCGGATGCCGAGCAGTTTTAGGAAGCGGGATTTGGCGTAGCTCCAAAAGCTTTCGATGCCGTTGACGTGATTTGATTCGGACTACCGGCCTCACCCTTCAGGCTGGCTCCGGCAGTCTGTCTCACTCCGCTCGGTTTTGCCGCATATGCCGCCTTCTGCTTAGCCCGCCGACAGGGCGTGCATGCGTAATAACGCTGCTTGTCCCTTATCAGCCAAGGAAACACATCGAGGGGATAAATCCCCTTACACACTCCGCAACGCTTCATCCCGTCAGGGATTTGCTCATATCGCACGGCGATCTCGGGTATAGAAAAAGGCTCCCGCAGTATAATGCTCCCGTCTGCTAAAACCGAACCCATGCCCTTGCGGCTACCATGGCGACCCAAAACGCGCCTGCCGTTGCACGCAGATCCAAGTCGAACGCTACCGCGAGCGCATCTCCGGCCCGCTGCTCGACCGCATTGACCTCCACGTCGAAGCGCCCGCCGTCCCTTTTGAGGAACTGCGCGGCAAGGAACCCGGCGAAGCAAGCGCCGCAATCCGCGAGCGCGTCGTCAAAGCGCGCGATGTGCAAAGCGCCCGCTTCGGAGCAGGAAAAACGCACATCAACGCCCGCATGACCAGCGCCCACGTGCGCAAACACTGCGCACTCGACGCCGAAGCCGAGGCGATGCTCCGCATGGCGATGGAAAACCTCCAGCTCAGCGCCCGCGCCCACGACCGCATCCTCAAAGTCGCCCGCACCATCGCCGACCTCGCCGCCTCCGAGCACATCGCCCCCGAGCACATCAGCGAAGCCATCCAATACCGCACCCTCGACCGCAAACTCTGGGCGTAGCGAAACTCCGCGCCTTTTTATTTTGAAAACACGACAAGCTGGCAACCGGCGCGACGAGCGGCTACGCACTGCAGCATGAGCACATCCTCGACACGCATTTTCCTCGTCCGCCATGGTGCGACTATCCTCACTGCTGAAGATCGCTTCGCAGGCGCGACCGATGTTCCGCTTTCCGATGAAGGCCGCGAGCAGGCGCGACGGCTGGCTGGCCGGTTGGGCAGGGAGAAGTTGTCGGCGGTGTATGCCTCGACGCTCGGCCGCACGCAGGAAACGGCGCGCATCATCGCGGAGCCGCACGGGCTCGACATCGTCGTGCGCGACGGACTGAAGGAAATTTCGCACGGGCGCTGGGAACAGATGACGCGACGCGAGGTAGAATCAAAGTGGCCGCAGGAATCCGCTGCGTGGGACAAGGACCCATATACGTTTGCGCCCGAGGGCGGTGAAAGCGGACTCGCGGTGACGGCGCGCGCGCTCCCAGTGCTCATGGACATCGTGCGCGCACATCCCGGCGGCAACGTTCTCGTGGTTTCGCATAAAGCGACAATCCGTCTGCTGCTCAGCTCGCTGCTCGGTTTTGACCCGCGCCGTTATCGGGACAACCTCGATCAAAATCCCTGCGCGCTGAACATCGTGGATTTCAAGGATCCGGTGCGCGCGCGCCTCACGCTGTTCAACGACACGTCGCACTATACCGAGGCTGGCAATGCAATCCCCGCAGTGCCCACCGCACGTCTCTCGAAGTCGTGGGACGAACCGGCGATGTAGCTACGCGTGGGTAAGCATGTCCTCATCATCGGCGGTGGCGTCATCGGGCTTTCGACGGCGTATTATGCGGCGAAGCGCGGGCTGCGCGTGAGCGTCGTGGATCGCGGCGGCGGATGTTCGTTTGGAAATGCGGGGATGATTGTCCCGTCACATTTCACACCGCTCGCTGCGCCGGGGATGGTGGCGATGGGGCTCAAGTGGATGTGGAATCCCGAGTCGCCGTTTTACATCAAGCCGCGATTGGATTGGGAACTCGCGGCGTGGGCGTGGAAATTCATGCGCGCCTCGACAAAGGAACACGTCGCGCAATGCGCGCCGGTGATTCGCGATTTGTCGTTCGCGAGCCGCGCGCTGTTTGAGGAACTCGCGCAGACGCTCGAATTCGGCCTCGTGAAACGCGGGTTGCTGATGCTTTGCAAAACCCAGCACGCGCTCGACGAGGAAGCGCGCACGGCTGCGACGGCGAATGCGCTCGGCGTGCCGGCGGAGGTGCTCGACGCGAAAGCGACAGCGGTGCTCGATCCGGCGGTGACGATGGCCATCGCAGGCAGCGTCTATTTTCCAAAGGACTGCCATCTTTCGCCGGAGCGATTCATGGCGGCGCTGCGCGGGGAACTGGAAAAAATGGGCGTCACTTTTCACGACGACACAACGGTGAAAGGCTGGCGCACCGAAGGGCGGCGTGTGGTCGCGGTGGAGACTTCGCGCGGCGAGATGGAGGCGGACGAATTTGCGCTGTGCGGCGGTGCGTGGTCGCCGGAGATTTTGCGGGGGCTGCGCGTGCGTCTGCCGATGCAATCGGGCAAAGGCTACTCGCTCACGCTCGCAAAACCACGCGAGCTGCCACAGTTGTCCGCAATTTTTACCGAGGCGCGCGTGGCGGTGACGCCGATGGACGGCGCGCTGCGTTTCGGCGGGACGATGGAAATCGCGGGGCTGGATGAAACGATCAACGCGCGCCGCGTCGCCGGAATCGTGAAAGCCATTCCGCGCTACTACCCGCAATTTTCGCCGGAGGATTTCGCGGACGTGAAACCGTGGGCCGGCCTGCGTCCGTGCTCGCCGGACGGGATGCCTTTCATCGGACGCATCCGGGCCTATGACAATCTCTCGACCGCGACCGGCCACGCGATGATGGGCCTCAGCCTCGCACCCATCACCGGCAAGCTGATGGCGGGCGTCTTCACGCACGAACTCTCAGCCATCAATCTCTCGCTGCTCGACCCCGACCGCTACGGCTAGCAGCCAGCAGAAATTGCACCGTTTTTCTGCGGACAAATCTCCCCCTCGTGCCAAGCGCGTATCATTTTTTCGCGACAATAAAATTCTCGTTGCACCGCAGCGCGCAGACACGATGATTCACGTCGCCTAAGTCGCGCTCCTTCTACAGAGCGTGGCGCGGGGGACCCAAGTTAGGGTCTCGGGTCCAAACCGAGACCAGGGGCGCAGGTGGCCAGCCAAATGGCCGCCCGGTGACTTCCTTCACCGAGCCCGTCAGCTAACTCCGCCGGCAGAGGGAAGGTGTCCTAGTGGATACCGTGGCCGCACTCGCGGCGCGCGGGCCAACTGATGCCTGCACATCATCGCGCACGTGCGTCGGCGGAAAAATACGCTGACGGCGCGCGGGCGCACAAACACAGACACATCGAAAAATGAACAACACACGTCGTGGCCTGCTCGCAGCGGGCCTCATCACCACCGCGTCCATCGCCAACACCGCCTGGCTCGTGCTCGCGCAACCTCAAACCGGCAGCAAAATCGCCATCGCCCAAGTCAACGGCGGTGAAGAACAATGGCGCGAGCTGCTCGCCTGGCACGCCCTGCACCAGTGGCCGAGCCTGCTGGCACAGGGCATCATCGCCGCCACGCTCGCGTGGTGGGTGAAACCTTACGTGATCGCATTGCTGCGCGCGTGGAGTGCAAACCGCACCGCCCGTCGCATCACACGCACACTGCCTCTCGTGGCGCTCGCCCTTGCGTTGGGCGGTTGCATGAGGAGCTACGACAAACCCGAATACGTCGAAATAGACACCAGCGAAACGGGCTTCCTCATCCCGCTCGAAGGCGACAGCGCCAAGCAGGCCCGCTTTGAAAGCGTGGACTATTTGCAGGAGCGCAAAGTCGCCGCCAAGCGCATCCAGATCACACACCGCTGGAATCAAGAAGGCCGCTGGAGCAACGACGGCCGCTGGCTCCCGCTCGTGCGCCTCGTGAAAGTGAACCGTTCACCCGTCACGCGTGAATGGACTGCCGAGGGTAAACACGCGACTGGCGACAAAGCCATCTGGGTCGAGAGCGGCGACAGCGTGGGCTTCAGCATGGGCTTCACGTGCACCGCGTTCATTGACGAAAAGGACGCCGCCACGTTCCTCTACTGGTATCCGAGCGGCAGCCTCACCAACGTCATGGACACCGAAGTGCGCGGACGCATCCAGCAAGCCGCCGCCGAGGTCGCAGCGAAATACCCGCTCGATTCACTGCGCAGCAAAAAGCAGGAAATCGCGACGCTGTAAAAAAGGACGTGATGGCGTTCTTCACGCAACGCGGCATCACCGTCACCACCGTCGGCATGTTCGGCGGCATGACGTATGAAAACCCGGCAATCCAAAAAGCGATTGATGAGACTTTCATCGCGCAACAGTTGAAAGTCGTCAGCGCCGCGAAATTCGAGTCGCAGCAGAAGGAAAACGAGCGCATCGAACTCGAAGCCAACGCTACCGCCGAAAAACTCCGCCGCGAAGCGCAGGGCAAAGCCGACGCGCGTCTTGCCGAGGCAAAAGCCGAGGCCGACGCCATCGAACTTGTGAACAAAGCCGTCGCCAACAGCGGCCCGTTGCTCATGCAAATCCGCGCGCTCGAAGTAGAGAAGGCCCGCGTCGAGCGATGGAACGGCGCCTTCCCACAAACCATGCTCGGCAGTAATCCGAATATGCTCTTCACCTCGCCGCTCAGCGGATTGAGTGAAACGAAACGCTAACGCGCTGAAACGCACGGCCAACAAGCCGCCAGTCTCGAAAGGGGCTGGCGGCTATGCGGCGATGGGTTCTCTTTCCCGTTCGCTGCGCATTGTGGCGCGGAGCCGGGTGCGAAAACCCTGGCGGCGGGCGCTGGTTTCGCGGGCGTTGTAGAGTTCTTTCACGAGTGACATGAAGCCGGCTTGAAGGTCGGCGACGCTCATGTTGCGGGGCTGAAAATTGATGTCGAAAAGAGTGCAGAGATCCCATGCGCGATCCCGGAGGATGCGCCCTTCGGCTTTCAAGCGTCGGTAGAGCGGCGTGCCGGGGAAGGCGGTGAGGAAGGTCGTCTGCACTTCGTAGAGGCCACTATCTCGGACGAATCGGAGAACTTCATCGAATACCTCTGGCGTGTCCCCATCGAGACCGAGAATGAAACAGCCGTTCACGGTGATCCCGCGTGACTGAATGCGCTGAATGGCGGCGAGGTAGCTGTCGTGGTGGCGCTCCTTCCAGTTTGTTGCGGTCTCGACACCGCTGAGGCTGGCGCGACGCGGACTTTCAAGACCGATAAGGACTTGCTGACAGCCAGCATCTCGCATGAGCCCGAGAAGTTCGTCGTCCTCGGCCACTCGAAGATCGGCCTCAGTGAACCAGCGGAGTTTTTCGGGAATGAGTGCACGGAGCAGGCGCTTGTAGTGCTCGCGGTGGACGAAGCTGTTGTCATCCGCAAACTCGATAAACCCGAACGCCGCGATTGAATGGCTAAATGCCGTCGCCGCCGGGTAGAATCGTATCGAAATCGGGTTCTGGGGCTCTGGGTCTTGGTAAAAGCGGCGTGGTTGCGATTTACGCATCCAGAGCGTTTGCGATGAGGGCTTTGTGTTTACCGAGACCACCACCATTTTGCGAGAGCCTGAGCGCGAGTTTGCGCCC
>CAIYUV010000123.1 GCA_903929475.1 uncultured Spartobacteria bacterium | reverse complement strand
TGGCTTCGGGGAGGGAGTAGTCGGCGAAGGGATTCCCGCCTGCGGCTTCGATGGCTTCGAGGCGCGCTTCGATGAGAGGCGTGTCGGGCACGGCGAAGGGGAGCCGCGTGATGATGACATTGGAGAGCGCTTCGCCGGGCACATCCACACCACTCCAAAAACTTTTCGTGCCGAAGAGAACGTGCCGATCATTGCGTTTGAACTCCGCGATGAGGCGTGTGCGAGAGAGGCCGTCGCCTTGCAGGAGGAGTTTGAGGTCGTGCTTTTCGTCGAAAGGTTCGCGGCAGAGCGCGGCCACGTTCTGCATTGTGCGGTAGCTGGTGAAGAGGACGAAGGCGCGTCCCTCGGTCATCGCAACGAAATGCGTGATGCGCTCGGCAAGCGCCTCTTCGTAGCCGGCGTCGCGCGGGTCGGGCATCTTCTTGGTGACGTAGAGGCGCATCTGCCGCTCGTAATCGAAGGGCGAGCCGACGCGCAGTCCCTCGACGTCCTCGCCGCCGATGCGCTTGCGGTAGTATTCGAGTTTTTCGCCGCCGACGCTGAGTGTCGCGCTCGTGAGAACGCACGTGTGGTCTTCGCGAAAAAGAAGTTCGCGGAGATGCGCGGCGATATCCACCGGAGCGGCGTGGAGGTTGTGAAAAGAAGAAGTCTTCCCAGTTTGCTCGACCCAATAGACGTGGTCCTCGGCGTCCTGCTTGAGGAAAGTAGCGAGGTGCGAGCGTGCGTCGCGGATGCGGCGGCCAAGGTCTTGCAGCTCGGCCTTCGTCGTTTCGTCTTCGATGGTCTTGATCGTTTGCACGACGCACGTTTGCAGGCGCGTGAGGTCGCCGCTGAGTGTGTCGGCGACGAAGTCCGGCTGGCGCACACGAAACTCTTTCCCCTTTTTGAAGTCCGCACGCTCGCCCACTTTCGCAAAGAACTCATCGGCCTTGTCGAGCGTCGTGCTCACTTCGCGGACGCCTTCGGGATTGCGCAGCACTTGGAAAAGCCCCTTCTTCGTCTTGGGATTGTAGAGCCGCTGGAGTGCGTAGCGCAGGCCGTATTGCGAGACGTTGAGGCCGATCATTTTCGAGGCGACGCCCTCGACCGTGTGCGCCTCGTCGAAGATCACAAAGTCATTCGCAAAAAGATAGCCGCTCTCATTTTCATCCGACTCGGAGATGCCGCCGAGCGAGAGAAAGAAAAGCGTGTGGTTGAGCACCACCACATCCGCCGAGACGAGCGCCTTGCGCACGCGCTGGTAATGGCAGCGCGGATTTGCCCCGCACGTTTTCGTCGTGCAAATGTGCGGCTCGCTGCACACCTGCTGCCACACAGCGGAATCCGGCTCCACGGCGAGGTCGCTCAGCGAGCCGTCCTGTGTGGTTTGCGCCCACTGCCAGATGCGATCCAGCTCCTCCATCTCGGTCGTCGTGAAAAGCTCGCCCGCCTGCTGCTTCGCGCGCTCAAGTCGGAGCGGGCACAGATAATTGCCCCGTCCCTTCCACAGCATCGCGGTGAAGTCATCATCCCCCAGCAACTCGCCGAGCACTTCGCGCACGATGGGGATGTCCTTATACACGAGCTGCTCCTGCAAATTGATCGTGTGCGTGGAAATGACCGCCTTCTTCTTTTTCTCCTTCGCCCAAAGAACGCTCGGGATGAGATAGGCGAGCGATTTTCCCACGCCCGTGCCCGCTTCCACCACCAGATGCCTGCTTTCCGCGAGTGCAGTCGCCACGGCCACGGCCATCTGCTGTTGCTCCGGGCGAAACTCGAAATTCTCCGCCTTCGACAACAGCCCATCCGGCGAAAAAATCTGCCGGATGCGCTCTGGAAAATCGCTGCTGGTGCCGCTGCCAATGGAAATCACGCGCTGCGGATACGCGCGCAAAGCCGAAGCCGCAAGCGCAGGCTTGCTATCTCCCTTTCCTCCGCCGGATTTCGGAGTTCATGGCGTGGACTGCGGAGGACGCGCAAAAATGTCGTGGGAGCCTTCGACTGCAAATGGTGCTTATCCCGCGAAGATTGGGCCGGGGATTGAAGACCGGCTCCTCCAAAAATCCCCCTCAAACATGATTCCTGCGAGACCGGGGAAACGCAGGCCGTGCCCGAATTTGGAAGCCAGGAAACCGGGAAAGAAAACCGGCTTTTCACAGAGGAGCGACATCATTCCTTCCAAATTCATCCTTTAAGAAACCTCGGTCAGCCTCTCGGAAGGATAGGGGAGGCTTAAACCTAGAAAGGGGAGCCTCAACCCTAGAAAGGAATGACCCAAAGCAGGATTGCAGAGACTCTATGCAGCATTGCGGAGCCTCAAAACAATCTTGCGGTGCCTTAAAACAACCTTGCGGAGCCTTAAAACAATCTTGCGGAGCCTCAGAACAATCTTACGGAGCCTTAAAACAATCTTACGGAGCCTTAAAACAACCTTGCGGAGCCTTAAAACAATCTTGCGGAGCCTTAAAACAATCTTGCGGAGCCTCAGAACAATCTTACGGAGCCTTAAAACAATCTTACGGAGCCTTAAAACAATCTTACGGAGCCTTAAAACAACCTTGCGGAGACGCCGGGCAATATTGCGGAGGCTCTGCGCAAGATTTATGAGAGGCTGCCTAATGCTGCGGAGCGGCTAAGCCATATTGGGCAGGCTTAGAGCAAGTTATCCCGGCGCACATGATGGCTTTCCCGGTCACCGGGCTGATGGATGGAACGCCGTTGGCGTCCATCTGCGCACGGTCGCTGCATCACCGTGCCTCAAACCTACGAGAGGTGGGGAGCGGCGGGCCTCAAGCGCGGGCTTGCCGAGAGAGAACGCTCGCCGTGTTGTGATTTGCCGGGCAATGTCTGGTTCCTCATGATTACGCGAACATTCTCCCGGCGTTCATTTCTTCAATCCACAGCCGCCGCCGCGACTGCGCTCGGCTTTCCCTCCATCGTCCGCTCGCAGTCATTGAACGAGGAAATCCGTGTCGGGATCGTGGGCTTCAATAATCAAGGCCAGCATCACATCACCTCGTTGCGCGCATTGGATGGCGTGCGCATCACCGCGCTTTGCGATGTGGACGAGCGTGTGCTTGCCAAGGGCAAACAGCAGTTTGCGATGAACGGGCAGGAAGTGGAGACGTTCACCGATGTGAGAAAGATGCTCGATTCGAAAAATGTGGATGCGATTTCCACAGCGACCCCGAACCACTGGCACTCGCTCATCGGCGTATGGGCATGTCAGGCTGGGAAGGATGCGTATGTGGAAAAGCCGGTTTCGCACAATGTTTTCGAGGGGCGCGTGCTGGTGGAGGCGGCGCGGAAATACGGACGCATCGTGCAATGCGGCACGCAGAGCCGCTCGACCGTGGGGTTGCATCAAGCTGTGAAGTGGGCGCAGGCGGGAAATCTCGGCAAGCTGCTGTGGGCGAGGGGCACTTGCTACAAGCGCAGACCAAGCATCGGCAAAGTGGACGCGCCGACGCCGTGGCCCGAGGGTATTGATCGGGATTTGTGGTTTGGCCCCGCGCCGGTGAAGCCGCTCATGCGGGCGAAGCTTCACTACGACTGGCATTGGTTGTGGGACACGGGCTGCGGCGACATTGGAAACCAGGGCATCCATCAAATGGACGTGGCGCGCTGGTTTCTCGGCGAGCAGACGCTTTCCCCGAAGGTGTGGAGCGTCGGCGGGCGGCTCGGTTACGTGGATGATGGCGAGACGCCCAACACGATGTTCACCATCCATGAATACGAAAAGGCCCCGCTCATCTTTGAAGTGCGGGGTCTCCCGGAAAGCAAAGGAGCCAGGCAGATGGAAAAGTTTCGGGGTGAGTTCGAAATCGGCGTCCATGTGCAATACGAGGACGGCCACATCGTCGTGCCGGACTACAACTCCGCAGCGGCATTCGGGAAGGACGGAAAGATGATACGGCGATGGGGAAATTTTCCCGCACCCAAGGACGGCCCCGATCCCGGCAAGCCCGACAACACGGGGCAGGGGAGTCATCACGAAAACTGGGTGAAAGCGATCCGTTCCCGCAAGCCGAAGGAGCTGAACGCGGAGATTCTCGAAGGTCATCTCTCGAGCGCCCTGTGCCACACCGCCAACATCTCCTATCGCCTCGGCAAAAGGCAGGCGCCCGGCACCATCCTCGAAAAAGTGAAGGGCAATGCGGAAGCCGCAGACAGCTACGAGCGGATGAGGGAGCATTTGAAAAAGAACGGAGTGGATATTGAAAAGGAACAACTCACCCTCGGCGAATTGCTGACGATGGATCCGAAGACCGAAAAATTCATCGCCAACCCCGAGGCCGACAAACTCCTCACTCGCGACTACCGCAAACCCTACGTCGTGCCCGCTGTAGCATAGTGCCAATAGCCCAAAACGCTGTCGCGCTCACAATGATAATAGCCCCGCCTTCATTGGCGCTGCCTCTATTGGTTAGCATCGGAATCCGTGCATGGTTCGATGCTCAGAAGTAACTTGGCTCGCGGAAAGGTGCGTGCAATGAGGCGGTGGACACAGGCCCATTTCTCATCGGGAAGATTCACAATGATTTGCAAAACCAGTGGTTCTTTAATGAACGGGAGGTGTTGAGTGCTGCGCGCTGGCGGTTGGCTGCGCGGGATCGGCGGGGTGGGTGTGGTTGAGAAATTGTGCGTAGGTGGCGAGACCGATGCCGATGACGGTGACGATGACGCCGAGATGGAAGAAGGTTTTAATCTCGGTAAGCAGGACGAGGGAGCAGAGGACGACGGCGATGTGGAGGCAGATTTCGGAGAATTCAAACCAGTGGTGTTTATGTGCTGCGGTCTCGGCGGCGGTGCGGTCGGTTTCTGCGGTTGTGAGGATGCCCTTGTTCTCGGTTTCATACTCGGTGTTCTTGGCGGTGAGCTTGGCTTTCTGTGCCTCGATGATTTTGCGCTGCGCGTCGGTGGGTGTTCCGGCGAGTTCGTATTCGATGCGTTTGAGTTCGAGTTCGTTGGCGTAGCTGCGCTGGCGCTTGGCTTGATACCATGCGAAGCCGTTGGAGGCCTCGACTTGTTTGACGATCATGTGGTTCGCCTGCTGGTTGGCGAGGGCGGAGACGATGGCCATGACGACGGCGAGGACGGAGATGAAGATGCCGATGCGTTTTTGCTCGGGGTTTTCTGCGTGATGAGGAAGGCTTCCAGACATGGCTTGGGAGGAATCACATCCCTGCCATGCTGGCGAGCCGAATCCGGTGCGGCGTGTTCGGCACTGGACGTGGGAACATGCCTGTGCAACCTATGCCTTTCACATTATCGGCACCCGAATGCCATTTCTCCGCCAGTTTGTTTTTCATGTTATCGCTGTGCTTTGTGCGGCGGTCGTTTTCACGGCTGGGCACGCCGCTGCAAATACGACGGTCTATCTCGGCGCGGTGTCGCAGATCACGGGGCCGCAGGATTTGGATCTGACGGGGGAGTTCATCTACGCGATCAATTTCTCGGCAAACGATCCGCCGCGCACGGTGAACGGCGTGACTTTTCTGCCGGACACACAGGTCATCCCCGGAGCGGTGCTTTACGGGCCGTATAATGTGACGCCGTGGGGGACACGGCCGGAGTTCGGTTCGTCGGCGGATGCGAATGAGCTTGAGGAAATCCTTTCTGACATTCGATGGGCTGCATCGCCGGATACGCTCAGCGCGCAACTCGCGGTGACGGCGGGCGAGCATTACAAGCTGCAGGTGCTGATTTCGGCGAATCGCTTCGAGGATCGGAAGTGGGACATCCGCGTGAACGGACAGAACGCGGTGGATGAAATTACTTCGATGGGCGCGTCGCCGGGGCAGACCTATTCGCAAAATCGGGCGACGCTTTATACCTACGAGTTCATCGCACCGACGAGCACGGTGACGGTGCAGATGGGGAATCTTTTCGGAGCGAATGAGGGCGGAGACCGCAATCCGATCTGGCAGGCACTCACACTGGAAAGGATTTTCATCCCGCCGACGCCGGACGATGTGGTGCTTTCGCCGTCGCAGTTTTTCGCGACGCAGGGGGCGGCGGTGGGGACGCTGCAGGTCGTTGACCGGAAGTCGCCGCCGGTTTCGCACACGCTGGCGTTCGTCGCGGGTGATGGTTCGACGGACAATGCGAAGTTCACTATCTCGGGTGCGCAGCTTTTGCCGCAGCCGTTCAATTTCACCAGCGCATCGCCGGGCACGACCTATTCGATCCGCGTGCGCGCGACGGATACCGCGGACGCCACGCGTTTCATTGAAAAGGTGCTCACTGTGACCGTCGCCACGCCGCAGGCACCGACGGCGGTGACGCTTGATGCGACGACGGTGTCTTCGCTCAGCCAGCCGGGAGCACTTATCGGCAATCTCCACGCAACGGATCCAAACAGCTTCGATAAACACACATTCGCACTGGTGCCGGGCGCGGGGAACACGAACAACGCACTCTTTAGCGTTGCGGGCGGCGAACTGCACCTGGCACAGGCGATCCCGGCGGGAACGGGGAGCGTGTCGGTGCGGTTGCGCGCGACGGATCTCGCGGGGCTTTCGGTGGAGACGGTGATTGTGCTGCCGGTTATTGACCCGCAGCTTAGGATTAATGAGCTGCTCTCCGGCAATACGACCGGTCTGATCGATGAATCGCTACAGCCGCAGGACTGGCTCGAAATTTACAACATGATGTCGCAGCCGGTTGATCTGGCTGGCTGGTATCTCACCGATGACGCGGGCAATTTGACGAAGTGGAAGTTTCCGTCGCAGATCATTGCCGCGAACGGATACCTCACTGTTTTTTGCGACGGACGCTCCACGCCGCCGGCGGGTTCTTCGTTGCTGCACACCAATTTCTCCCTCGGCAGCGGCGAGCGCGTGATGCTCGTGAAGCCCGATGGCGTCACCATCGCGAGTGAACTCAACCCGGAGGCATCGCTTGCCAATGTAACCTATGGATGGAACGCCGCTGGAACTCAGACCGGCTACCTCATCACGCCGACACCCGGCGCGGCGAATTCCGCACTCGCGACGATTGGGGAAAATACAGTCTCATTCAGCCAGCCGCACGGTTTTTACACGAGCAGCTTTTCCCTCACGCTCTCGGCGGCGCCCGGCTCGACGATCCGCTACACGCTCGACGGATCGAAGCCGACGGCAACCACCGGCACCGTCTATGCCGGACCGATTACGATTTCCCCGGATACGAACGGCCCTACGCGCGGGACACGTATCGTGCGCGCCATCGCTGTGAACGCACAGGCCGCCTATGCGCCGGTCGCGACGCAGACGTATCTTTTCATCAACGGTGTCGGCGCTCCTGCGAGCAACGGAGTTGTCGCGCAGTCGAATTTGGTGGCGTCCATCACGGGCAACGCGACCTACGGCCCGTTGATTGACGATGCGCTGATGGCGCTTCCTTCGGTATCAGTGATTTTGCCGTCGGGACTTTCCACGTCGGAGGCTGAAGGGTCGGTGGAGCTTTTCAACGCGAGCGGCGAGGAGGCAGGCTTTCAAATCAATTGCGGACTTTACGCGACGGGCACCACCAGCCTCGGTTCGCCGAAGCTGAGCATGGCGGCGAAATTCCGCACACAATACGGAGAGTCGAAGCTGAAGTATCCAATGTATGCAGTCGGCTCGCTCGCGCCGCCCGGAGGTGCTGCGGTCGAGTTTAAGGGAATCCGCCTTCGCAGCCATTCGCACGACACGTTTTACTGGCTCGGCACCGCTGAAAATCCGCCGGTCCCCTACGGCTCTCCGCCTGTCACGCGCAGCGGCGACGCGCAGATCGGGCGCAACCTTTGGATCGAGGAAATGCAGATACTGATGGGACAGCCGGGCAAGCACGGGCGGCAGGTGCATCTTTACCTCAACGGATCCTACAATGGCATCTACCACATCGAGGAGCACGCTGATGAGGACTACATGGCGAGTTACTATCCCGGCAGCTCGAATGATTTTCACTACACAGGCGCGGCCACGACGGGGAGCGACCACGGCAACGGCGATACGTGGGCGGCTACATGGGCCTCGGTAAAAAACAGTCTGAGCAATTACAACGAGGCGAAGCGGTGGATTGATGTCGCGAATCTCGCCGACTACATGGTGCTGAGCTTCTACGCGGGCAACGACTGGGATTGGGACACAAACCACAACTGGGGTGCAGCGGGACCCAAACTGCCGGACAAGGGTGGATGGAAATTTTTCGAGCAGGACTCCGACATCACGTTGCAAGATGTGAACGCTGATTGCACCGATCATAACGTGCCCGACGGGATTTTTTATACGCTGATGAACTACGAGGATTTCCGAGTGCTCTTCCGCGACCGGGCCTACAAGCACCTCTATAACGACGGCATGCTCACGCCCTCGAAGGCTGGCGCTCTTTACAATGCGCGCATGACGGAAATCTACACAGCCGTCATCGCCGAGAGCGCGCGATGGCAGCCGTCATCCAGCGTTGGGCAACTGCCGTGGGATCGCAACGAGGAGTGGGTGAATGAATGGAATTATTTGAAGAACACATTCTTCCCCGGACGCACAGCGGTCTTGCTGAACCAACTCCGTGCGCATGCCAACTGGTGGCCGGTCGAGCCGGTGGTGATGAATCAACATGGCGGCTCTGTGGTGGCAGGATTTGTGGTGACGCTCACCGCACCGGCAGGAACAATCTACTATACGACAGACGGCTCCGATCCCCGTTCTTACAACACCACCACGGGTGCCGACACTGTCTCTCCAACCGCACTTCTATACACTGGGCCGATCTCCATCCTCAATTCGCGCACCATTCGCACCCGCGTCAGAAACTCCAACACGTGGAGTGCAATGAACGAAGCTACGTTCTATACGCCGCAGGATTTCACCAAACTCGTCGTCAGTGAAATCAACTACAACCCGCCTGCCTCCGGTGCTGTATCCGGTGATGAATTTGAATTTCTTGAACTCAAGAATATCGGGACAGGAACGCTCGACCTTGGCGGCTGCGCATTCACCAGCGGAATCACATTCACATTTCCCATTGGCACCATGCTCGCACCGGGCGGCTTTTTCGTTCTGGCGAGAGACTCCACTACGGGGCAGGCGAATTTTCACTCACGCTATCCCGGTGTGACAGTGAACGGCATCTACACCGGCAAACTCGACAACAGCGGCGAGACCATCACCCTCACCGCTCCAACGGGCGGAAATATCTTCTCTCTCACTTATAACGATTCTCTGCCATGGCCAGTCACGGCAGATGGCAATGGGTTCACCGTTGTTCCCAAAGCCGCCGTCTATAACTCCGACAACGGCGTGAACTGGCGGGGCAGCGCCAATATTTACGGCTCACCGGGTGCCGAAGATCCGGCGGTGGCTGCGAGCGTGGTCATCAATGAGGTGCTCACCAATTCCGCATTGCCGCTCAAGGACACCATCGAACTCTACAACCCGACCGGTGCGAGTGTGAACGTGGGGTATTGGTGGCTTTCGGACGATCCGAACGTCCCGAAAAAATACCAAATCCCCGCGAACACCGTGATCCCCGCCGGCGGCTATGCGGTGTTTGATGAAACAAACTTCAACCCCACGCCCGGCGTCGGCAATAGCTTCGCACTGAATTCCGCAGGCGATGATGTGTATCTTTTCTCCGGCAATGCCGCCGGAAATCTCACCGGCTACAGCCACGGCTTCTCCTTCTCCGGCGCGGAGCAGAATGTCTCCTTCGGTCGCATCGTCACCAGCGCAGGCGACGAATATTTTTCACGACAGATCAGCAATACCTTTGGCTCGGCCAACAGCGGCCCGAAGGTCGGCCCGCTTGTGATCAACGAAGTCATGTATCATCCTTACACGGGCTACGACGAGTTCATCGAAATCCGCAACATCAGTAACTCCGCCGTCCCGCTTTACGATCCTGCGAACCCCGCCAATACATGGAGAGTCAGCGGTCTTGGCTACACATTCGCCGCTGGGCAGAGCATCCCAGCCAACGGCTACGCCCTCGTTGTCGCCATCGATCCCGCGACTTTCCGTGCGAAATATAGCGTCCCCGGAAACGTGCAGATCTTTGGCCCGTTCACGGGATCGTTGCAGTATAATGGCGAACGTATTTCCCTCGAAATGCCCGACATGCCTGTGCTCAACAATCTCGGCCAGACAGTCATTCCCTACGACATCATAGACACCGTTCGCTACAGCAACACCGCACCGTGGCCGCTCGCCGCCGACGGCGCAGGCCCGTCGCTCCAGCGCACCAACTCCAGCGCCTATGGCGACGATCCTGCCAATTGGTTTGCTGATGGTCTCACAGCCGGCTTCCCTAATGGCGTTAACCAACTCCCCGCGATCTCCATCTCCGCTCCCGCCAACAATTCTCCCTACACCGTCCCCGTCACTGTCACCTTCACATCGAGCGTTTCTGATCCTGATGGCACTGTGATCAAAGTCGAATACTTTTCCGGCATCAACAAGCTGGGTGAATCCACCACGGCGCCCAACTTCCCCTTTGTGTGGACCTCCATCGCAGGCACGCACACGATCACGGCAAAAGCGACCGACAACAGCCTTGGTGTGAGCACCTCTGCACCGATCACCGTTTACGTTA